>NZ_DAOUBL010000235.1:0-3280 GCF_034432615.1 Bellilinea sp.
CCTGACACAACATCATGCAATGCTCGTTCGCTTCAAAGCCTCGCGCACATCGTTGCCTTCTTCTATGATGAAACACGTTTGCCTCCCGAAAATAGTCTTTTTGTGAAGTTAACCAACCTGGATTGGTGAACATTGATGTTCGAACTTCCGCATTGCGGGCAACAGGTCATTGAACAGCCGCGGTGCAATGGACAAGTTCCACAGGATGGATTTTCAACCGGATCATACTCCATTCCGCAAACCGCACATTTGATCAAAAGCGGCTCATTGGAATTATTTTTGACTGAATGAATTTTCACAGATGCTCCTGCCATTTTACATTCCCCAACCCAAGCCGCTTAGCAGACGCATTAACAACCCACCAACCAAAATCGAAAATGGGAAGATAAAAGCAACCATTCCTAACGCCACCCTCAAACCGCGTTCTTTTACCATCATAAAGACCGATGCAATGCACGGAATGAAAAGCGTAATGGTTGTAATCGAGACAAGTGCCTGCAAATCACTCAAATGACCCTGCGATTGCATCACAAAAAATCCGGTTGCCGCAAAATCTCGCCGTAAGAAGCCCATGATGAGCGCAGTAGCCGCTTCAGAAGGGAGGCCCAACCATCCAGTCACAACTGGCCTCAGGAATTCAATCAAAGCCGGCAATACATGAATTGTATCCAGCACGAACAAAAGCACTGTTCCCAGTAAAAAGAGGGGTACAGCTTCTTTGATGTACCATTCCACCCGGGCCAGTGTCTTAAAGATAACATTGGTGAACACCGGCATCCTTAAGGGCGGCAGCTCGACAATCAGGGGAGATCTTTCACCGGGAATCACTCTTGCAGCCAGCCACCCTACCAGCAACAACACCAGCAAAATGACTCCTACCCAAATCAAAGCCGCACTGAACGATATGGCTGCTAGCATTCCCATGACGACACCCAATTGCGCCGAACAGGGAATCGCCAATGCCAGCAAAAGGGTTACGAGAATTCTGTCGCGCGGACGGTTTAAAATCCGCGTTGTCATGGTTGCCATGGTTACACACCCCAACCCCAACACCATCGGTAAAACCGCCTGACCATTTAGACCGATTGAGGAGAATAAGCGGTTGCTCAAGACCGCCACTCGCGGTAAATAACCAGAATCCTCCAAAATACCAAAAGCAATAAAAAAGGTCACAATTATCGGCAGGAGAAGCGCCAGGGCATAGGTCACCCCCATTGTCCACAACCCATACTCCCCCACCAGAAAGCTGCGTACTATCTCCCACGGAATGATCTTTTCACTCATCCCAATCAGCCATGGATTGATGATTTCCCCAAACAGATTCTCTTCCAGCAGACCAACCAGCGTACCTGCACCAAAAACCCCTACAAACCAGTACATGGCGTATAAAACACTCAACAGAATTGGGACGCCCCACAATGGGTGAGTGGTCAGATAACCCAATCGTATTCCGCTGGTTTTTGCACTGTTCGTTTCCTCAAATGATTGACGAACCAGTTTTTCAATGAAACTTTCCCGAGATTTTTGGATGACATATTCCACCCCTTCGGAAAATATTTCAGACAGTTCGCTGCGAATTTTTACCATTTGATCCTGTACTGCAGCGGTTGTGTTTTCTTGGATCCATTTTTCACAAACACTATCTTTCGCCAACCACAACAGTGAAAGCGCTCGTTTGGAGATAGGCGCTTGAAATTCCAATTCTTCCATCCGGGAAAGAGCTTGCTCAATTTCCTGCGGGTATTCAATCTTCAGATTGACAGGTCGGGCGGCGTGAATCGCAGCCTCGACCTCTGCAATTCCTCTACCGCGTGTTGCTACGGTCTGGATGATGGGAATACCAAACGCCTGCTCCATGACTTCCGTGCGAATCTCCAAACCGCGCATGCGGGCTTCATCCATCATATTCAACGCCAGCACCAACGGTAAACCCATTTCTGCCAGCTGGATGGTCAAATGCAATGTTCGACGCAGATTTTTGGCATCTCCCACCTGAATAACCGTGCGTAAATTATCATTGAACAACACTCTCTCGGTAACTTGCTCATCCTCGCTCCGCGAAGGGAATCCTATTACGCCTGGAGTGTCAATTAGAGTAACCCCCTCCATCCTGCGTAGTTTTCCTTGCGAAACTTCAACTGTAGTACCAGGATAATTCGAAACGATGACATACTGGCCGGTCAGCCGATGAAATAAAACGGACTTACCCACATTGGGGTTACCGACCAGGGCAACACAGCTTCCATTACCAAACTCTTTGATTGGGTGCGCTACGTGACAGGCTGCCATCAATACAATACCTCAAAAAGGTTAAGATTTTTTAAAACATTCCGAACACAAACCATATAAAACCAGTGTGGCATTTTCAATCTCGCCACCAAAACAATCCACGAACTGCGCCTTGACCACATTGATCAGCGGTGTATCAAATTCGGTGATTTGGTTGCAGTTCCTGCACCGAAAGTGAAAGTGATCCTCCCCATGTTCAATCACCGGATCAAATCGTTCCAGGCGCGGTTCATCGTCAAAACGACGGATGTTGACCAACCCATGTTGCTCAAGCCATCGTAAAGTCCGGTAAACCGTTGAAAGATTTAAAGCCGGATTCTTTTCTCTGACCTTTTGATAAATTTCTTCTGCGGTGGGATGATCGGCACATTCAATGAGAGCCTGTAAAATCATCCGCCGCTGATTGGTCATCCTGCCGCCCAACGCATGAATTTGAGATTCCGCCGCATTGACTAAATCAAATTCCATTGTTCTTTCCTCGGTGTTCTTATTGCAAATTATTTGCAATAACCACTTGAATTGTATCGAATCCCAAAAGATCCGTTTAGTGCTATTAATCACTAACCCGATGGTTGTTTGTCATCAAAGATTAAAAAACTCAACTGAAAAGAATACTTCGTTCTAATTTCAATAGAAATAACTTCCTTTCGATTCCACCCCCATAACCAATTAATTTTCCGTTTGACCCAATCACCCGATGGCAAGGCACAATAATTGGAATTGGGTTTTGCCCATTGGCTCTGCCCACTGCCCGAATGGACTTTACATCCCCTACCCGCTCGGCCAATTGTCTGTAAGAGATCGTCGTTCCATAGGGAATCTTAAGCAATTCCTGCCACACCCTTAACTGAAACGGGCTTCCTTCAAGGCGAATCGGGAGGTCGAAAGTTGTTAATTTCCCGGCGAAATAAGCGTTTAAGTAGTTCGTTGAAAGTACCTTAACAAACCATTATTCATGGTAAACTGGGAACATGCCAAAAGCCCGAGACTA
>NZ_DAOUBL010000236.1:0-12130 GCF_034432615.1 Bellilinea sp.
AAGCCGCGAATGTCGCTCATCAGTACCGTGGCAACGGCTTGCTGACCTTCCAAACGGAGATTGCCGGAGCCGAAGGTCTGGCGCAATTGCTCACGCACTTCCGGCGAAACCGTACGCCCCAGCAGATCGCGGTAGATAAAACCTTCCTGCAGGCCGGCAATCATGGCGTTGAAAGCGTGGGCCAGCACCGATAACTCATCGTTGCCCTCCACATTGACTTTTATGCCCAGATTACCCTGCGCAACCTGCGAGGTGGCCCGCACCAGCCGCAGCAGAGGACGGGTGATCAGGTTAGCCAGATAAATTCCCACCAGAATCACGAGGAGGATGGAAATGGTGATCAACAAAAAGACTTGCAACCGGGTGATTTGACTGGTACGCACCAGAAACGCCTGAGGCAGGGCTACCCCCAGCAGGCCCAAATCTTCTCCGCTGCGCGCCTCCCACGCCCCCAGCAGCTCAGTATAGTTAATGCCATTGATGTTCAGCGGACGGGATTTGCTGGCCTGATCCTGGGTTTGCAGCACTTCAAGCGCTAAAACGGGCTCAAGCGTGTGCTGAAAAGTGGGGAAGGTGGAGGCAATCGGGCTGCCGGACAGCGTATACAGGGTTGTATCGCTGAGCGTATCCAGTTTCATTTCCCGTACCAGCGAAGCTGCTGACTTGCCAACCAGCACTACACCGCTTAACTGCCCCTGCGTGTCCAGAATCGGCCCGCTGATGTAGAAATAATCTCCCCAGGGTGTTTGAACGAAAGCCGCAAACTTGTCGCCGCGCGCATCCTGTTCGCGGCGTAAAACCCGCTGAACAAATTGCTGCTGACTGAAGAAGGGGTCTGCCCGTGAGTAGGTATATTCTCCGCGCGGGGCTCCCGGCAGGCGGCGGGCAGAAAAGACGGTCACCCCCTGAAGATCGAGAATTTCAACAACTTCTTCATTGTTGTTGATTGCCAGCGGCAGGGTCAGCTGGCGCAATTGTTCTGCATCGCTGGCTTGGATTGCCTCGGCAACCCCCTGCGTGTTGGCAATCAGCCGTAGGGTAGCCAGAAGACGGTCTTCTTCGCGCACCATCCAGTCGGTGGTCTGCCTGCCGGCGGCTACCAGCTGATTGAAAAAGCGATCCTGTACCGATTCGACCACCACTTGCGTGACAAGATAGGCAGATGCCAGGGCGAACAGCAGGGCAAGGATCAGGTAAGGCAGGGTAATCTTAAGGCGCACCGGGACTTTGACCGCCGGTGGCTGGCTGGCCGGTAAGCTGCTTACGGCTGGCGGTCGGCGCGGTTGAGTGGGTACATCAACGGATTGCAGACGACGTAAAGCCTGCTCGATCCAGCGCGCCTGAAACGGCTGGCGCAGGAAAACATTGAAGCCCATGGATTTTGCCAGCATCTCGCGTTGCACATCTGGAACCTGGTTGGTGAGGATGACCTTGACTTGGGGGTCTGCAGTCTGAATGCGGCGTAAGAATTCCAGCCAGCCTTCACCGGGAAAATGCAGGTCCAGCAAAATCAGATGCGGTTTGATTTGCTTGAAAAGCGCTTCAGCCTGTCCAATTTCCCACGCCTCCCAAACCTGGTCGCCCCGGCTGCGAAAGTGACGTGTCAGCGCCTGAGCTGGCTGGGCTTGTTGTTGTACGATGAGGACTCGCTGGGCAGGCATTGATCCTCAGGCAGAAATCCTTACGACAGGTATTCGCGCAGGTGACGGCTGCGGGTGGGGTGGCGCAGTTTGCGGAGTGCTTTGGCTTCAATTTGCCGGATGCGCTCGCGGGTGACGTTGAAGTAGCGGCTGACTTCTTCCAGGGTGTGGTCTTTACCGTCAATCAAACCGAAGCGCAGTTCGAGCACCTGCCGCTCGCGTTCGGAAAGCGCGCCGAGCGCGTTTTGTACCTGCTCGCGTAACATCTCACGGGCTGCCGCGTCCATCGGTTCCATGGCATCATCATCTTCGATAAAATCCCCCAGCTGGCTGCTGTCTTCATCCCCAACCGGCCGTTCCAGTGAAACAGGTTCCTCTGCCGATTGAAGAATGCGCTGTACTTTGGCTGCCGCCCAGTTCCAGCGGCGCTGCACTTCGGGATCCAGCGGAAGGTTGGCCGCCTGCGCTTTCTTGATGAGGTTAACATCCTCTTCGCTGAGAAATCCGCCTTCCAGGGCCAGTTCCTCGTTGGTTGGTTCACGCCCTAACTTTTGTACCAGATTGCGCTGGACGCGCAGCAGGCGGGTGATGGCTTCAAAAAGATGCACCGGTATGCGGATGGTGCGCGCCTGTTCAGCGATGTAACGACTGATGGATTGGCGTATCCACCAGGTTGCGTAGGTGCTGAATTTGAAACCCCGCGTTGGGTCAAATTTGTTGACTGCCCGCAGCAAACCCAAATTGCCTTCCTGAATCAAATCGAGGAAGGTGATTCCCCGTCCCAGATAGCGTTTGGCAATGCTGACCACCAGCCGCAAGTTGGCCCGGATGAGGGTCTGGTTGGCTTCCTCCGCAAGCTCGTGGATGTTCTTAATCTCTTTTTCAAGGTCGTATTTGACCAGCCGAACTTCAAAGAAATCAATGCCCGGCAGGTCTTCGCCTTTTTTTAGAATCTCAAAAAGTTCCTGTGCCAGTTCAGATGGTAAAAGGTACAGGCACAGGTAGAGGGTAAAGGCGTTGCGAACCAGACCATCCCAAAGGGAGTCTTTTCCCCATAAACCGTTGTCGAGAAACGACCGCATATAAGAGGGAGTATCGGATTGCCAGGATTGGCGTAGGGCCTGTGCTTCTAATAAAATCAAACCCAAATCGGGTACTTCTTCATTGCTTAGACGGTTGACATCCTGCTTGAAGCGTTCCCAGGATGTATACAGATCCTCCACCACCGCAAGATATAACTGTAAATTGGGATCGAGAGCCGGGTTTTTGCCATCGAGGTGGCGGCGCAGGGTTTGCAGGTACTGGCGGGCTTCAATGCGGGCGGCCAGACGAAACTCGCTGTCCGCATCCAGCAGGTTAATTTGGCCAATTTCTTTGAGGTAAAGACGAACCGGGTCTTCGGAAAGCTCCACCGCCAGGGCAGGATCTTCTAAAATCTCCAGCGGGTCTTCCAGCGGTACTTCCGCTTCAACCCATTCGTCGGCGGGTACGAGCGGCAGGACTTCTTCAATATCATCACTCAACATACTGTTGAGATCGCCATTTTCCAGATTGGCAGCGGCAGTTAAATTCAAAGGATCCAGCAAATTGCTGGATGTTTCGGGCGGCAGTGCTTCATTGCTGGTTTCCGGCGGGCGCTTTTTTGCGCTGGATGTGGAAGATGATTTCTTAGGGGTGCGAGCCATGGTTAATAATATACCATAAAAAGAAAAAATCTCTTTTTTTATTCCACTTCTGCCACTTTTGCAAGAGCTTTCTCCAATCGGCTGCGGGCTTGAATGTAATCGGGTATCAATTCCAGATAGGGCGAAACAGCCGAAGTGCTTTGTTCCTGAAGGTCTTGCTGTATAAAGCGCATTTGCAGAATGTTTTCATTGACGCGAACCAGCCGCAGCATGATAAAGGTTCGTAATAAATCTTCTGTGTAGCGGTTGCCTTTTGGTTCACCGTATTTGAGCGGTTGCTGCAATTCCTCTAAAAAAGGTTTGAGTTCAAGAGGACAACTCCGGTCAAGGAAGGCGGTTGGTTCCATCTGATCCTGTGTCAGCGATTGAAGCAGCAATGCGGCCATGCTCTGATGTTCGCCGAATTCAAAATCCTGTGCCGAAAAACGGCTCAATCCGTTGGCTTGCAAGTGGCGGTCCAAGGTGTAAATTGCTTCGGGGTTGCGCACCAGCAGCCGCAGGCAGTGCCTTTCCATTTCCTGTGCCTGCCTGCCCGGCTGAATTTCGTGGGGCGGAGCTGGACTCTTCTCGCGGGGCTGGCGTGTGCGCGCCGCTGTTTTACGGGTCGAACTGGGAGAGGGCGGCGAAATGGCCTGCAAAGCGCGTTCGTCTATTTTGAGCAAGCGCGCCAACCGCTGACGGTAAGCGTCGCGCTCGACCGCATCGGGCACATCGTTGATTAAAGTTAACACCTGACGGGCGATTTCGCTTTTCACCTTGGGGTCATCCACATTGCGGCTGGCGGCCAGCGATTCCATCACATGGATGACCACCGGTTTGGCATCGGCAACGATTTGTTCCCATTGCGCCGGATCGCTCAGGACGACATCATCGGGATCTTTGCCGGGGGGGAGGGCGGTCACCCGCAGGTCAGCCTGTAAGCGGGCTTCGTGGCGCAGCAGGCCGCGGGCATCGAATACGATTTCGTCGCTGTGGTCGAATGCCTGTCGGGCAACTTCCAGGCCGCGCAGGGTGGCTTTTTCACCGGCGGCGTCCGCATCCAGCGCCAGCACAATGCGGCGGGTGAAGCGCTTGAGCAGGCGCAGCTGGTCTTCGCTGAGGGCAGTCCCCATTGGAGAAACCGCATTGCTGAACCCGGCCTGATGCAAGGCAATCACATCCAGGTAGCCCTCCACAATCACGGCCTGATCCTGTGCGCGGATGGATTTGCGTGCCAGATGAAGCCCGTACAACAGCCGGCCCTTATCGAAAAGCGGAGTTTGGGGAGAGTTGAGGAATTTGGGCTGATCTTCTGCGCGCAAAACCCGGGCGCCGAAGCCGGTCATCTTTCCGCTCATATCGCGAATGGGGAACATGATGCGGTGGCGGAAGCGGTCGTAACCCCCGCCGTCCTGCCGTTCGGTCAGCAGGCCGGCCTCACGGATTTCTTCAAGGGTATATCCTTTGCCGCGCAAGTAGTTCAAAGCAGCATCCCACGAGTCAGGAGCGTAACCCAGTTCAAAAATCTCCATCGTTTGGGGCTGGATGCCGCGCTGCTGCAGGTAAGCCCTGGCCTGTTTACCGGCAGGGGTGTTGAGCATCTGATGGCGGTAGTACACAACGGCTTCTTCCAGCAGGTTGCGCAGCCGGTCGAATTCTTCGGCCTGAGCCTCCTGCTGAGGAGAAGGTGTTTCCAGCGTGACGCCGGCACGTTCTGCCAGATAGCGCAGGGTTTCGCTGAAGTCCCAGCCTTCTTTTTTCATCACAAAGCGGAATACATCACCGCCTTCGTTGCACTGTCCAAAGCAGCGCCATGTGCCGGAATCCGGGAAAACCACAAACGCCGGTGTGCGGGTATTGGTATGAAACGGGCAAAAACCAATATAGTTCTTTCCGGTTCGGCGCAGTTTGACCGTTTCTGAAACCAGTTCAACGATGTCAATCCGCGCTTTGATTTCATCAATTGCGCTCATAGTTTGATTTTAACGTTGAATCGGTGCTCAGATAAGGATTTCCAGCGGCGGATATAAGCTGATTTCTTCCCCGGATTCCCAATAGAAGGGACGAATGGGGGATATCTCAAGGTTTGTGCCTTTACTTCAATAAATCAAAAATCATTTTGATAGCTATCACCCAGAGTAAAATGCCAATTATCTGCTTTAACTGGGAACTTGAAACCTTTTTTTTCATCAATTGCGAGCCTGCTATTGATCCACCTGCCGCCATGACCGCCATGATACCTACAAAAAACGGGTCTAGCCTGCTCATTGTGGCATGACCGAGAAAACCGGAAAAAGAAGAAAATACCACCACCAGGGCTGTTGTTCCTGCAGCCACTTTGGCATCTAAACCTAACCAGTTGAGCACAGGCAGAATAAAGTTGCCGCCTCCAACCCCCAGCAGTCCACCAATAAAGCCGGCCACAGTGCCAATGCTGGCTCCGACAAGGGTCTCAGCCGATCGGTTGAGCGGCTGGGTACGCTTCTTTGTCTTATAAAAAAGCATTACGGCTCCGGCAAAAACCAGAAAGGCAGCAAACAGCCCAAGCAGTACGCTTCTATTAACGGAAGCAGTCAATCTTGCGCCAATTGGAGAAAATAAGACAGCAGCAATTAGGACTGGCAATCCGACTCGCCAGTTGATCAATTTGCCCTGCCAGTAATTGATGGTTGCCAATAAGAGGCTAACTACATTCAATAACAAAGCAGTGGGGGTTGCCTCGGCCAGAGGAACCCCCAGATAGTAGAACAAAGGAACAAACAAAAAAGCTGCTCCCAGGCCTGCCATGGCCAGAAGGCCGGAGAGTACAAAGACCAATCCCGCACTGATAAGATAGATTGTGGGAGACATTCAGTTTTTATTAGCGGCCATAGCCAGAGCAGGGGATGCAAACAAGTTGTTGGCCGTCCACGCGCAAATAGGCAAGGGCAGTTAATTCACCACAGCGGTCGCAGGGTTTGAATCCCATCACTTCTGGCAGCCAATTGCCCGAGTATTCGAAGATTTCGCCGATTTTCAGCACTTCTTCTTCCGGTGCATTCCAGACCAGTTCCACCAGCTCCATCTGATCTTCCAAGGGGATATCGTCGGGTGAGATACCGGCAGCTCGCTGCTGCATAAACCTGGATGCGGCAATTTGCTTTTGTAATTTACTTGTGAATACCACCCGTACCGCCCGGTTGGTATCTTTTTCGATCAGGGTAAAACCAAGTTTTCCAAGGGGATTTTTGCGAATATTCCCTTTGCCAAATGTGCAACCGGTGGCATATTGAACACCGTCACCAAAACACATACCGCCATGCTCCTCGCCTATTTCAACGATACCATAAAGCTGGGTGCCGCCAGAGCGCTTGACGCCCAGTTTTTCCAGCGCAGCAAGTCCTACGCGAACGCCTGCAACACTTGCCCAACAGCGGTGTCCATGAAACTCCAAGGCTTTTTCTAATACTGTTCGAGGATCCATTTTTGTTTTCACCTTATTTTGAATTTTTTTTCATTAACCTTATTGCCAGTCGCCGGAATAAACCCGTAGAAATATCCAGCCAATATACTTAATTTGAGTAATTGTTGACTTATAAATCACCATCCCAAGCTAATATCTACCGCCAAATGACAGAAACACTGGTTTACCCCTTCGAAGGAATTGGTAAATTGGAATCCCGGATTGGGTGGCTGCCCTTTGAAGAATTGGGTTTTCATATTGAATATGGGGGCACCCAATTTTACTCTCTTTCATATTCAAACATATGAATGTGATTATATTCCCTTGTATTTTTTTGTCAAGATCTTTTTCAAATTCTAATATGTGACAACAATTGTTAATTCGTTAAAAGGTGTTCTTCTGTATAATGAAAATATATATCTTTGTCTTTTTCGCTATTATTCAGGGGAGCAAAAATGAAACGAGATAAGGGAGGTCAAGGGCTGGTTGAGTATGCGTTGATCATGTTGCTGGTAGCACTGGCGGTGATTGTCATTTTGGCGCTGCTGGGGCCGACCATCGGCAGTTTGTTCAGTAACATCATTCCCCTCATCTGACGCTTCTCTCACGCAAAATGATTATGGATGAACCGGAGCATAATTCCGGAGGTTATTCCCTGGGGTAAAGCGATAAACAATTTGCGCCTTTCCCAATTTTACGGAGCGGGAAAGGCGCAGATTACTCTATTTTTCAGGGGGGTTAGAACCCTTCCAGCCGCGAGAAATCGGCTACGCCGCGTGCCAATCCGGCAATGCGTTGCAGCATTCCCAGCCGGTTGGCGCGTTGAACAGCGTCCTCCGACATGACCAGCACTTCGTCAAAGAAGCGGTTGATCACCGGAATCAGGGGCAGGAAAACGGCAAAGAAATCTTCAACCGAGCCGCTGCGGCGCGGAGTGGTTTCGGCTTGCAACAAGGCGCTCAACAGGGCTTTTTCGGCATCCTCAACCAGTGCTCCCGGCTCAATGGTGAAGGTTTCCTTCTGATCTCGGGTGATGCGCACGCAGCGGGCGTATGCCGGTAATATCTGGTTCCAATCTTCGCGCTGAGCCCATTGCTGCAAGTGCTGCACAGCACGGAAGGCAGCTGCCGGATTTTGACCCTGCTCTGCCAGCACGGCAGAAACCACATCATAGCGATAGCCTTCTTCAAGCAGGTTGCTTTGCAGGCGGCCGATGATGAACTCCAGACAGGTTTGCAGGCTTTCAGCACTGGCAGGGATGGGCAGCCCCTCAGCAGCGGCCTGCAGTCCGGTCTGCAGGTCAAAATCCAGATTCCAGTGGATCAGATTTTGCACAAGCCCCAGCGCAGCCCGCCGCTGGGCGAACGGGTCTTTGGTGCCGGAAGGTGCCAGCCCGGCGGCAAACAACCCTGCCAGCGTATCCAGCCGGTCCGCCATGCCAACCAGCAAGCCCGCTGCAGATTGCGGGAAATCATCCCCGGCATAGCGCGGTAGATAGGATTCAAAGATGGCCTGAGCAACCGCCGGTGATTCGCCGATGTGCTGTGCGTAATAACGGCCCATCAGCCCTTGCAGGCTGGTCATTTCGATGACCATGTTGGTGACCAGATCGGCTTTGCACAGGTGAGCAGTGCGCCGGGCAACGGCAGCCTGTTCCTCATCCAACCCAACCATGGGAATCAATTTTTCCACCAGGCGTTCGATGCGGTGAGTTTTATCCAGCATCGAACCCAGTTTGACCTGAAAAGTGAGCGTATTCAGGCGCGGCAGGAAGGCTTCCAGCGGTTGTTTCAGGTCTTCGTTGATAAAAAAAGCCGCGTCGGCAAAACGGGCGCGGATGACCTGTTCATTGCCGTCAACGACCACTTCTTTGAACCGCTCGTCGCCGTTGCGAATGACGATGAAGTAAGGCAGCAAACTGCCGTTATTTGTATAAACCGGAAAATAGCGCTGGTACTTTTTCATGACCGAGATCAACACTTCCGCCGGCAAGCTGAGGTGCGCCTCATCGAACGAGCCGCGCAGGGCGGTGGGTGCTTCAACCAGACCGGTTACCTCATCCAGCAGGTTTTCATCCAGACGGGCAGGGTCGCCGCCGCATTCTGCAATCAACTGTTCGGTTTGGCGGCGGATGCTGGCGCGCCGTTCGGCGGGATCGAGTAGAATGCCCTGACTGCTCAAAAACTGGAGATAGGTGTCAATTTCGTTGATCTCCACCATTTCGGGCTGGCGGAAGCGCAATCCACGCGTCTGATTGCCGCTGCTCAACCCGGCGTACTGGAAAGGAATCAACTGTCCATCGAACAATGCCAGCAGCCAGCGGATGGGGCGCGAAAAAGCAACACCGGATTGGTTCCAGCGCATGGATTTGGTGAAATTGAGCGAAGCGATCCACTGCGGCAGGGCGGATGCCAGGACTTTCACTGCCGGTTTACCGGCTTCAAAAATGCGTGCAACGGCGTATTGACCGCCGTCCATTTCGGCGATCTGCAACTGACCAACCTCAATCCCACGGCTGCGTGCAAATCCAATCGCCGCTGGGGTGGGGTTGCCCTGGGTATCAAAGGCGCGCTGGGCAGGCGGCCCCTTGACCAGCGTTTCGCGGTCGGTTTGGTGGTCGGCCAGATTTTTTACAATGACCGTAAGACGGCGCGGTGTACCGAAGACATTGAGCGTCCCGTAATTCAGACGCAATTCTTCCAGCCATTGAGGGATGCGTTCCTGCAACTGGTTTATGGCATCCTGCAAGTCACCGGCGGGCAGTTCTTCTGTGCCAATTTCAAATAACAAATTTCCCGGCTGGTTCAGGCGATGCGTTTCTCCTGTGGCGGCAGCGCCGCGCGGTGCAGAAATTGCGGCAGTGGGGGTGCCTTTTTCAGCGGGCAGCATGGGGTATCCCAGCCGTTCGCGCTGGTCAAGATAGGCGTGTGCTACTTTTGCAGAAAGATCGCGCATGCGGGCAAACATGGCAGCCCGTTCGGTCACACCGACGGCGCCGCGCGTATCCAGAATATTGAAGGTGTGGGAGCATTTCAGCACATAGTCATGCGCCGGCAAGACCAGGCCGTGTTCGAGTGCATTGAGCGCTTCGGCTTCAAACAGGCTCATCATCTGGCGCGCCCGTTCAACATCGGCAATCTCAAAATAATACTTGCTGTGTTCCTGTTCGCCTTGCAGGTTCACATCGCCGTAGGTGCGTTCGGGGCTCCAGCGAATATCGCGGAAATTACGCACTTTTTGCAGCGCCATGGCAATCCGTTCCAGGCCGTAGGTGATTTCTACCGAAACCGGATCCAGCACAATCCCGCCGGCCTGCTGGAAGTAGGTGAATTGGGTGATTTCCTGCCCGTCCAGCCACACTTCCCAGCCCAATCCCCACGCCCCCAGGGCAGGCGATTCCCAGTTGTCTTCCACAAAGCGAATGTCATGTTGATGCGGGTCAATTCCCAATGCCTGCAGGGACTGAAGGTAAATTTCCTGCGGGTTGCCGGGGTCGGGCTTGAGGATGACCTGAAACTGGTAATGTTGCTGCAAGCGGTTGGGGTTTTCTCCGTAACGTCCATCATCGGGGCGGACAGAGGGTTCGACATAGGCAACTTTCCACGGTTCAGGGCCCAGCACGCGCAGAAAAGTGGCCGGGTTGTAGGTGCCGGCACCCACCTGCGTGTAATAAGGCTGCCAGATCAGGCAGCCCTGATCGGCCCAAAAGCGCTGCAAATTCATGATGATGGTTTGGAAATCGATCGGTTCAGACATGCGCACTCCACAAAACGGCTTGAGATTGCCTCCCGATTATACTACGGATGAGATTTGATTTGTCAGCAGCGGAAAATTGCACTACAATCGGAAGTGCCATGGCATTTCGAGATCTGGTCATCCAAAGCCAGTTGATCCCACCCCTGCCGCGCAAAGCCATACTCCCCCGTCCCCGCGTTCGCTCGTTATTGCAACGCGCTTTGCAACGTCCACTGACTTTGCTGCTGGCCGGCACGGGTTACGGAAAGTCCACTGCCCTGCTCGATTTGCGCGAAGAAGGCCGCCGCCTTTTCTGGTATACGGTCAATGAACCTGACCGTGATCCGTTGTTGTTCTTGATTCACCTCATCAGTGCTTTTGCCAGTCAAAATGAAGCGTATGGCAGGGATGCGCTTCGTTATCTCGAAGAACACAATGGCCGGGTGGCGCCTTCCGCTCTAACGCCGTTGTTGAATGCCCTTACGTTGCATTTGCTGGAAGAAGGCGTGCTGGTGATGGATGATTATCACTGGGTGCATGATGTGCCGGAAATTGCCGGGTTGGTGCGGCATTTGATTCAATACCGCCCGCCGAACTTGCAGGTGGTGATTGCCACGCGCACCATGCCGGATCATCTGGATTTGAACCGCTGGCGGGTGAAGGGGGAATTGAGCCTGTTGACTCACAGCGATCTGGCTTTCACTTCAGAGGAAATCGAAGATCTTTTCCGGGAGGGGTACGGTTTTCCAATTACGCGGCAGCAAGCCGAACGGCTTGCAAAAGAAACCGAAGGCTGGGCGCTGGTACTGCAAATGATCTGGCAGAGCGTGCAACGTCAGCCTTCCGCCTCTCTGGATGGGGTGCTGGAACGCCTGCCCGAAACACTGGAAGGCCTGTTCGATTATCTGGCGCCGGAAGTGCTTGCCCGCCAGCCAAAGGAGATTCAGCAATTGCTGGTGCGATCCTCCATTTTGCGCCAACTGGAAGGCGAAATATGCGATGAACTGTTGGGAATTGAAGAGAGTGCCGTCCTGCTGAAGCGATTATATGAAGGGGGCCTGTTCATTGAAACGGCTGGCGGGCAGACTTACCGTTTCCAACGCCTTTTTCAAGAATTTTTACAGGCACAGTTGAATCAACAGCCTGCTGAAGCGCGGTCTTTGCATCTTCGGGCTGCAAACCTCTATCTGGATCGTAAGCGGTCAGAAGAAGCCATTTATCATCTGCTTAAAGCCGGGGAGTATGCCTTTGCGGCGGATGTGATTGAACAAATTGGCGTGGGACTGATTCGGAGTGGACGCCTGGAAAGTTTGCAATACTATCTCGGCCGTTTACCATCCGGGTTGAAGGCGAATCGTCCGCTGCTCCAGCTGCTGCTGGGAGACCTTCATCGTTTGCTGGCCGATTTTGAACCTTCGCTGATCCACTTCCGGGCTGCTGAGCAACTCTACCGCCAGCAGGGGGATCATTGGGGTTGCAGCCGCGCTTTGCGCGGGCAGGCGCAGGTTTATCTGGATACGATTCGCCCGCTGCAAGCCGATGCGCTGCTGGAAGAAGCCCTGCGCCTGTTGCAGCCGCAGGAACACCGCGATGAAGTGGCCGCTTTGCTGGATCAGCTGGCCGAAAACAAACTCAACCTTGGCAAACCG
>NZ_DAOUBL010000237.1:0-23473 GCF_034432615.1 Bellilinea sp.
GATGGTCTCTTTTCAAAGCCGAAAAAACGACCAGTACATCTTCCACGGGCAGGCTGGTTCTTAAAAATTCAAGGAGATCTGCTGAAGGCATAGGGGCTCCTTTTTTTGGGGTTTGGAGAAGGCGGGGAGTAAGATTACTGGATTTGAAATGCAAGCCCAAAGGCAGCTGCAATCATCAACATCCCAGCAATGATTAGAAACACGCCGATACCGGCTGTCGTGCGAACTAATTGATTGAGCGATTCGATCAGCCCGGAAGCGTTACCAATCAAACCGGCAACCTCTTCGGCTATTCCTTTTTGAGCCAAACGAGCAGTCTGTTCGGCGATACGCTTGATTTCTCCACCCAATACCCGACTGACCAGCACAATCACGCCGATCAACCACATGACAACGCCAAGTGCCAAAGCAACCCCAGCCGTGGTCAACAAAAAGTCATTTCTGGTCATTTCAAAAATCATCATACCCTTCCTCCCATGAATCTCTGCTGGAAGGGTATGATGCAAGAATTGTGCCAGACGCAATTTATCCGTTCAGGCGGGAGATGTCCGCCGGTAAATCCGGCAGGTCAATGGCTCGGCCTTCGCAAAATAGCATGGCGCGTTCAATCGCATGACTCAATTCACGGATATTTCCGGGCCAATCGTAAGCCATGAGCGCCTGCATCGCCCGCGGGGTAATATCATCCACGTTCACCCCCAGTTTTGCTTTGTATTGACGGATGAAAAACCCCACCAATTCAGGAATATCCATTTTTCTATCGCGAAGGGGGGGCAAATGTAAATCAACCACTTTCAGGCGGTAATACAAATCCTGCCGGAAACTGCCCTCCTGAATCATTTCTTTCAAATTACGATTGGAGGCTGCCAATACCTGAACATCCACCTGAATCAAATTTGTGCCACCCACCCGCCGGAAAGAGTGCTCCTCAATTGCCCGCAGTAATTTAGCCTGAATATCCAGCGGCATAGAAGAAATCTCATCCAAAAATAAAATTCCGCCATCTGCCACTTCCATCAAACCATTTTTACGTCGTTCAGCGCTGGTAAATGCCCCCGCTTCGTAACCAAATAATTCTGACTCAAGCACGGTGGGTTGAATTGCAGCGCAATTAATGGCAATAAACGGTTTATTGGAACGCGGCCCTGTGCTGTGAATAAAACGAGCAAGCAC
The DNA here is from genome assembly GCF_034432615.1 of Bellilinea sp. GTDB lineage: Bacteria > Chloroflexota > Anaerolineae > Anaerolineales > Anaerolineaceae > Bellilinea. The sequence goes on from NZ_DAOUBL010000237.1 coordinate 1,174, forward strand.
CTCTTTGCCCGAACCAGTCTCTCCGGTAATTAAAACCGAAACCTGAGCCTGGGCAGCTTTCTGTGCCTGACTCAGCAGCGACTCCATGGATGGAGTCTTGCCGACCACAAAAGAAATACTTTGTTTTTGACTCTGACGCAGGTGAGCCAGTTCCCTTCGCATCTGCACAATTTCACAGGCGCGGACGATGGAATTTTCCAGCTGGGTTAGTTGAATAGGTTTGGTCAGAAAATCATGGGCACCGTTTTTCATCGCATCCACAGCCATATCAATATCCCCATGGGCTGTGATGATGATGATCGGCGGACGATAGGGCATATTCTGCATCTCGTACAGCAGGCTTGGCCCATAACCATCCGGGAGCGATACATCCAAAAGAACCACATCACCATTTCCCCGTTGCAGGCAGGTGCGGGCATCATTCAGCGTTGGTACCCCGATCACTTCATACCCCAGCGGAGTTAAGTAATCGGAGATATTTTTCCTTGCATTGGCTTCGTCATCAACAACAAGAATGGTTATCGACATGATTATGCTTCCTCGCAGGCAGGTAGAAAAATACGGAATACGGTACCACCGGGGTAGCTATTGAATGTAATGCTTCCTCGATGGGCAGTTACAATGCGTTTTGTAATGGATAATCCCAAGCCTGTACCGCTGGCTTTTGTGGTGACAAAAGGTTCAAAGATTTTTTCGCGAATATCATCCGGAATACCGGGGCCATTATCCGAGATAGCAACTTCAAGATGAGGATGACTGGATACAAGCGTTGAAAGGCTGACCCGCACGCTTAGAATGCCGCCATTATCCCTCATGGCGTCAATCGCATTGCTGATCAGGTTATTGAAAACCTGATCCAATGCCCGCCAGTCGCCCTTAACCGGCGGTAATTTTTCAGCCGGCTGATAGATATGCTTGATGTTCAATCGCTCCATGCGGGGACGCCAGCGATTCAGAATACGCTTGATTAATTGGGGAATGTCCACCAATTCTTGTTTGGGTTCATAAGGTTTTGCGTAGCTCTTCAAGGCTTCCATTTGGTGATGCAGCCGCTCACAATCGCTTTCCATCCGCTTGATCAGGTCCTGAAGGGAATTTTCACTCGCCAATCGGCGCGAAAGAATTTGTAAGCCGGTTGAAATATTGTTAATTGGGTTAAGCACTTCGTGGGCAAAAACGCCCATAAATTCCCCCAAAAATGCCCGTTGTTCTAACTGGCGAGACTGAGCCAGAATTTGCTCATGTTCGCTGATATCCCGCACCAGAATAGCAGCCCCCGTCAATTGACCCTTGTCTTGAATCGGAAGAATTTTCACATCTGCTGCGAAGGTTTGCCCATTTCGGCGATGCAGGGTAATATTTTCCAGCAGAGAGGATACTTTGGTCGAGATTACATTCGCAAGTGCCGGTAAAAACCGGTCGGGCGTGATTAGAATGTTTTCTATGCGCTCTCCCTGAACCTCGCTGCGTGTGTAACCAAATAAAAATTCTGCAGCCGGGTTGATTTCGATAATCACCGATTCCGGGTCAACAACCATGACCCCTTCTTGAACTTCTTCATACACTGAAGAGTACAACTGAAGCGCAAATTCTCTCCGCGCTGATTCTCTTCTCAGGTTTTCCTCCAATACTGAACGACTGAACACTTGAGAAATATAAACTGCCAGAACTTCAATAGTTTCCAGTAAAAAGGGCGGGGGCTGAGGTTCCATTCCACCCACTACGATCAGCCCCTCCAAAGCATTTTCTCCTCCAATGGCAACACTGGCAACATAGCCAACACCGGCGATCCTTGCAGAACGATGTAAATGAGTGGTCATCCGCTTTCCCGGGGTCCATAACTGCGGTGTGGGTAATCGAATCAGGTCGGTGGAAGGTAAGGTATCGGGGAAGAGAGTTAATTCTTCAAGGCTGATTAACTTTCTTAACTCGGGGAACTCTGCACTGGCATGATAGATACAAATCAGATTGGTTTCAAACAAATTTCTCAAGATATCCAATAATTTTTGGATTGTAAGGAGCCAATCATCCGATGAATTTTCGACAATCCGGGGGATTTGCTGGAATGTCGTCAGTAATCTCTTTTGCCAGCTACCGCTCAGAAATTGAAGATCGCTCTGCGAGACTATCTTTAGAACCAGATATCCGGTTGGTTGATCCAAAACACTTTTTCGGATTTCCACCGGGATGTTCAACCGATTGCGGGTTTTTAATAAACCCATAGCACTTTCTGCCGTTAAAATCTCTTCCAAATCGGGATTTTCCAAAAGAGACTCTAATTTCTCGTTGATAATCTCTTGCATGGAGTAGGCCGAAAGCACCAGAAACGCACTGTTTGCCAGAAGGATACGGTTACCCTCCGGGTCATATACCAGCGCCGGTTCAGAGATCAATTCCAGTAAATTTTGAATTGCCCCGATAGTTTCAACCTTATTAATCTTGTTACCAAATAACGCCTGAATTGGACGACTGATTACATCTCTCATACCTAAACCTGATTGAGCCTGCGTAAATGGGCAGGGAGGATGCCTTCCATTGCCCGATACTTGGCAACTGTGCGGCGGGCAACTTCATAACCTTGTTGGGCAAGCATACAAGCCAGTTGAGAATCGCTCAATGGATTTTTTTCTTTCGAAATGATTTCTCGTAATGCCGTTCGCACATTTAGACTGCGGTCGAAGAAATTTGCCAGTGGAATGATTTTTTTATTGGGCAGTTGAACGGTTTTATTCGAAACCGCCCGTGAAATTGTAGATTCATGGACACCCAGTTCCTCAGCAAGCGAAGCGCGGGTCAGGGGTTTAATATAACGATCGCCGTAGATGATAAATTCCCGTTGAATACTGACCACCCTTTGCAACAAACGCTGCATGGTAAAGTTTCTCTGCTGCAAGCATTTTACAAACAATGCCGCACGTTCCAGATCATTTTTCATCCCCAAACGGGTTTCCTCATTGGCGAGGCGTGCAGCTTGACGAAAGAGAGGATTGACTCTCAAATACCCGCGAATCGGCAAAATAATCTCAACAACCAATGGATTCTCGGGTGAATTGTTCAAATAACTGATGATGATATCCGGGTGGTAGTACACCTCGCCGGCCTTGGGTGAAGGATTTCTGACATCCCCCCAATGTGCCCGCGCAGGAAATGGATTTAAGTTTTCCCCAATGAAACGTACTGTTTCGTGAACCTGATGCTGAGATACATTCAATTTTCGGGCAATTTCGGCATATTGACGATGGGTTAACATTTCCATCGCTTCTGCAATAATTCGGCGGGCTAATTGCGGAGTGGGTTTGCTTTCATCCAAAACATCCAGTTGAACCAATAGGGCTTCCTGCGGATTGGCAGAACCAACACCTACCGGCTCAGCCCGTTGGATGAGTTGCTTGATGCGCATCACCCTGGATAGTGGAACGTGAAAATATTGTGCAATTTCGACCGGTGCGATGGTTAAGAAACCATCCTCATCTAAGTGGGTTAAGAAAAATGCCGCAATGCGGCGTTCCTCTCCTTCCAACTCAACCGCAATCTGACGCAAAATATAAACAGGTAACTCTTCTACAATGGGAGAAACTGGTTCATCGGCAATCAAATCTGCACTTGACCCGCCAGAGGAGTAAAACTCTTCACGTGGCGAAACAAAAACTACCGGCTCATCCGCCTGCATACTCATCGGACGACTGCAAACCGGGCATTCACCCTGCCCGGGCAGCACCCGATGACAGGTTGGACAGCGGCGTTCTTCCACCAGTTCCAACGCCGGGTTGGTCAATTCCTGCTGAATTTGCTGGTAAAGTTCCCCCACCGTCTGGTTCAGGAGGGTCATTGTTTGCGTCAGATGTGCGGTGGTTACCGTTCGGATACTGGGACTCTGGATTTGAAACATGATTTCTCCCTGCTCCCTTAGAAGAGTATACTGATCAAGTGCAAATGGTGCAAGTTTTATGCCAGAGCAATTTGCTTCAAGCGTGGTAGAATTTGCTTTTGGAAGCGTAGAATGAAACAGATTACCGTTATTGGTGGTGGATTGGCTGGCAGTGAAGCTGCCTGGCAGGCAGCCGAATTGGGCTGCGAGGTCTTTCTCTATGAAATGAGGCCGGAAATCCCGACGGGGGCACATGTCACCGGTTTTCTGGCAGAACTGGTCTGTTCCAATTCGCTGGGTTCCAATCTGGTTGACCGCGCTTCCGGCTTGCTGAAAGAAGAGATTCGTCAGTTTGGCTCCTTACTGCTCCGATGTGCCGAAGCAACCGCCTTGCCGGCTGGCGGAGCATTGGCGGTTGACCGCGAAGCCTTTGCCCGATTTGTCACCGAGCGCATCACCAGCCATCCACGTATTCATCTTATCCGTCAGGAAGTAACCACCATTCCAGAAGGTATTGTGATCATTGCCAGCGGCCCTCTTACATCCCCTGCTCTGGCTGATGCCATCCAGAGTCTTAGCGGTGAAAATCGCCTTTATTTTTACGATGCTATTGCCCCTATCATCCACGTCGACTCGATTGATTTTTCGATTGCTTTTAAAGCCTCACGTTATGGGATTGGTGAAGAAGACGAAGGAGATTATATTAATTGCCCTCTAACCCGAGACGAATATTTTGCCTTTCTGGATGCCCTGCGTGCTGCCCAACGGATTCCCCTGCGCGAGTTCGAAAAGGATATCGAAACCGGCGTCCGCGCTGGAATGGACCGCTTCTTTGAAGGCTGTCTGCCTGTTGAAATTCTTGCCCAACGCGGTGATCTGGCGCTGGCTTACGGCCCCATGCGGCCGGTAGGTCTGAAAGACCCGCGCACTGGCAAACGCCCATTTGCTGTTGTACAACTTAGACAGGATAACCTGACAGCCACCCTCTACAATATGGTAGGGTTTCAAACCAACCTCACTTTTCCAGAACAGAAACGGGTTTTCCGCATGATTCCCGGCCTGCAAAACGCCGAATTTGTTCGCTACGGGCAAATGCACCGAAATACTTTCATCGCATCGCCATTATTGCTCCATCCCACCTTGCAAACCCGTCAGCGGGAAACGCTTTTCTTTGCCGGACAAATTACAGGAGTGGAAGGTTACATGGGCAATATCGCTACTGGCCTGCTGGCTGGCATCAACGCGGCCCGACTGGCTGAAGGACAACCGCCCTTCACTCTGCCCCGCACCACCATGCTGGGTGCACTGTGTCATTATGTTACCCACGCATCCATGAAAGATTTTCAGCCAATGAAAGCCAATTTTGGCATACTGCCCGAACTGTCAGAATCAGTCAAAGGTAAGCGTGCCCGCGCCCAGGCGCATGTTGAGCGCTCGCTGCGGGATTTAGGAATCTTTTTTGAAGAATGTGGGGTTAAAACACCAATAAACCCATGAAAAAATCTCCCCTCTTCTCTCTCGGCTTATTGATACTATTGTTAACTTTGGGGTTGTTCATCAGCACCCACTTTGGGGGTAATCCTTCAACGGTTTACCGCTTCAATAAAAACCGCGCCTTCAAAGATGTGGAAGTGCAATTGTCCTTTGGACCGCGTACTCCCGGCAGCACGGCCCATCAACAGACCATCGAATATATTGCTGAACAAACCCAAAATGCCGGCTGGCAGGTAGAATTACACCAAACCCAACGCCTGGGACACCCCATTACAAATGTGATTGCCAGGCGTCCCAATCCTGGTGGGAAACAGATCATCATTGGGGCTCACTTCGATTCGCGTTTCTACAGTGATCAGGATGAGGATTCTTCTCAGCGCTCTCAACCCGTTCCCGGTGCAAACGATGGCGCTTCGGGTGTTGCCGTCCTCCTGGAACTTGCCCGCAGTCTGCCAAGCAATCTTCCGGTGGAAATCTGGCTGGTATTTTTTGATGCTGAGGACCAGGGTAACATTAGCGGCTGGGATTGGATTCTGGGTTCAAGTGCTTTTGTCGAAGAAATTCCTATCAACCCCGCTGCTGTGGTGATTCTGGATATGATCGGGGATGCCGATTTAAACATATATCTCGAAAGGAACTCAAATCCTCAACTCTCCGGTCAAATTTGGGAAACTGCCCGTGAATTGGGCTTTGAAAAGTATTTTATCCCGCAGTATAAATACAGTATTCTCGATGATCACACACCTTTTTTGGAGAGAGGGTTTCCGGCAGTTGATGTCATTGACTTTGATTATCCCTACTGGCATACCCGTCAGGATACCCTTGACAAAGTTTCGGCAGAAAGTTTAGGAATCGTTGGAGAAACGATTCACCGCTGGTTAACCACTTACGAATAACACTTGGATAAAAATCAGAAAATAGCATAAACTTAACCTAATGAGCGAAGTCGAACTTTTGAGAACCATTCAACCCATCTGGGTTAACCGCGTTGTTCAATCCATGGCCCGCGGAGCGGGTTTGCGCGAAGACCTGCGGATACAGGCTGAGTCTTTTTTCACCAAACTTGAGCAGGCTCTTGAAACCGGCGATCCCGCATGGCTGGACCCCATCCTCACCGATTGGTCGCTCTCATTAACCCTCACCGATTTAGAAGTGAGTGCCAGCAGCGTATTGAAATTCACGATCTTGCTCCAGCAAATTACCATCGAAACCTGTCAGGAAGTCCTCGACGATCATCAAGCGCTGTTGATGATCACCACCTTGCTGCCGATTTTTCATTACATCATTGAAAAAAGCGCGCAACTGGAGATGGAAGCCAAAGTCAGTCACCTGACCGCTCAGCTGGAGCAAACCCGTCAGAATCTGGAAAAACTGGACAAGAGCAAATCCGACTTCATTGCGGTTGCCGCGCATGAATTAAAAACTCCTCTTACGCTGATCGAGGGTTATACCGCCATGCTTCGCGAAATGCTTGAGCAGCAAAACGGCATAAACCACTACCTCACCATGGTAGATGGCATTTCCAATGGCGCACGCCGGCTGCGTACAATCATTGATGACATGATTGATGTTTCTTTGATTGATAACCGCTTGCTGAGCTTAAACATCCAACCCGTATGGATCAATCGGCTGCTGCAACTGCTTCAAGCCGAATTACAATCCGCTCTGCAAGAACGCCATCAAACCCTCATCATCCAATCCTTTCCCGGCGTTGATGAATTAACCTTTGCAGATCCCGAAAGACTTTTACAGGTTTTTCGGAATGTGTTGGTTAATGCCATAAAATTTACTCCCGATCACGGCACAATTACCATCAATGGACGAAAATTACCGGGATTTATTGAAGTATCCATTACCGATGAAGGAATCGGGATTGATGCAGAAGATCAGTTAATCATTTTTGAAAAATTTTCCCGCATTGGCAATGTTGCACTCCATTCCAGCGGAAAAACCAAATTTAAAGGCGGTGGACCCGGCTTGGGATTACATATTGCCAAAGGAATTATTGAAGCGCACGGTGGTGCGATTTGGGTTGAATCCAATGGCTATGATGAAGAAAAATGCCCGGGTTCAACCTTCCACATACTCGTACCACATCACCTTGAACCACCGGATATGAAAACCGCGCGTTTATTTGCCTCTTTATTAACCCCCTCAACCAAGACTGGTGCCTATGAATCAGAATAAGTCCATTTCCCGCCCGGCAGAGCGAATTGCATCGTTCAAGCCCTATTATTTCGCCAGCCTGAGCCAAAAAATCACGGAGCTTAAAGCGCTTGGCATGGACGTGATCCGGATTGATATGGGATCACCCGATCTCCCCCCAGCAGATTTTATTACAGATGCTTTAATCTCAACCGCCCGCCGCCCGGATGCTCACGGCTATACTCCCAACGGAGGCACGCTTGCCTTCCGCAGAGCGATTGCGGCCTACTATGCCAACCGTTTTCAAGTAGATTTGGACCCGCAAAAAGAAACCATAGCTCTCCTTGGGTCAAAAGAAGGGATTTTCAACCTCAGCCAGGTATGTATCAACCCGGGCGAGATTGTACTGGTGCCCAACCCTGGCTATCCGGTCTATCAGTCCAGCACATTGATCGCCGGAGGGCAGATTTATCCCATGCCTCTGCTCCATGAAAACCATTATCTCCCTGATCTGGATGCCATCCCCGAATGGGTGTTGGAACAAGCTCGATTGATGTGGCTGAACTACCCCAACAACCCCACCGGTGCCGTTGCGCCGCTTGCTTTCTTTGAAAAAGCCGTTGAAATCGCTAAAAAGTATCAGATATTAATCGCCCACGATGCGCCCTATGTGGATATCTGCTACGATGGCTATAAAGCGCCCAGTATCTTGCAGGTAGCGGGTGCCAAAGAGGTCGCTATTGAGTTCAATTCGTTATCAAAAACCTACAACATGGCAGGCTGGCGATTAGGCATGGCTGTTGGTAACTCAGAGGTAATCCGCTACTTGCACACCTACAAAAGTCAGGTGGATTCATCTCACTTTGAGGCGATTTTACAGGCCGGCATCCTTGCCCTCACCGGAGATCAGTCCTGGCTGGAGGAACGCAATCAAATCTACCAACACCGGCGGGATATTGCCCTGCATGGCTTACGCGAAGCCGGTTTCCGCGTAGAGACGCCTCCCGCAGCAATCTATATTTGGGCTCACCTTCCTCAAGGTTATACCGATAGCACTGCCTTTTGTTCTCAGTTATTAGAAGAAGTCGGTGTTAGCGTTACACCGGGTGTCGTTTACGGTAAATACGGCGAGGGATACATCCGCATATCTCTGGGTGTTTCCACCGATCGCTTGAAAGAAGCCGTTGAACGGATCAAAAACTGGTTAAGAAAGTAGAAAGAGAAAAAACTACCTGAATGTCAAAAAAAATTGCTGAGCCAACCCAACCGCCGCGTGAACGCGCCATCCTTGTCGGAGTTGATTTGACCGGCGAACCGGGCTTACTTCCATTAGAAGACTCCCTGGCAGAGCTGGCTTTGCTGGCTCAGACCGCCGATGTGGAAATCCTGGGTGAAATTACCCAACGGTTGGAAAAACCGAATCCGGATACTTTTATTGGTTCGGGTAAAGTTGAAGAAATCAAAATGCTGGTGGAGGAAACTCAAGCCGACCTGGTCATCTTCGACATTGAACTTTCTCCCCGCCACCAGCGAGAACTGGAAGAGCGTTTTGGTGATCAGGTGCGAGTTATTGACCGAACAGCGTTGATACTGGATATTTTCGCACGTCACGCTAACACCCGTGAGGGTATCTTACAGGTCGAACTGGCTTATTATGAATACCGTCTGCCGCGCCTGACCAGAGCGTGGACACACCTTGCCCGTCAGGCCGGCGGTGGTGGGGGCCGAACCGGCTCAAGCGGCGGAGTTGGTCTGCGTGGCCCCGGTGAAACCCAGCTGGAAGTTGACCGACGCGAAATCCGCCGACGCATTGCCCGCCTCAAGGAAGAATTGGAAAAAGTACGCGCTCACCGCCAGCGGTATCGCGAGCAGCGCCGCCGCTCCAATATTCCCATTGTAGCCCTGGTGGGCTACACCAATGCCGGCAAGTCCACCCTGCTGAACACGCTCGCCGGGGCGGATGTCTATGTTGCCGATCAGTTGTTCGCCACACTCGACCCGACCACCAGGCGTGTGGAATTGCCTGGCGGACACACCGTGCTTTTCACGGATACGGTTGGTTTCATCCAAAAATTACCCACCCAGTTAATTGCCGCTTTTCGGGCAACGCTGGAAGAAATTACCGAAGCCGACCTGTTGGTTCATGTGCTGGATGTCACTCATCCCAATGCATGGGAACAATGGAAAGCCGTTCAACAGACCCTTCTGGATATTGGCTGCGAGGATATCCCCACCATTACAGCCCTCAATAAAGTGGACCGCCTTTCAGATGCCGAATTCATCCGGAACGCTTTGAGTCGATTCACCAGCTCGGTAGCAATTTCCGCAAAAACCGGGGAGGGTCTGCCCAATTTACTGCGCGAAGTCGAGAATATTCTGTTTGAAAACTTTGCTCCCATCACAGTGTACATCCCCTATCGGGAAGGTCAACTGATTGCCCAGTTCCATGAGTTCGGAAAAGTGGAAGAGAGTCAGCCTTTTGGGGAGTATATTAAAATCAAAGGCTCTTTACCGGGTCGTTTACTGACTGCCTACCGTCCATATATGAAGCGCCCCACCCCGGCAAAAAACGAGGTTTAATATTCAGCATGCTAGAAAGTCTCTCGCATTTTCTGGATAAGGTTTCTTCTTTCCTTGCTAACCGTAAAGGGTTGCTGCCGTTGATTGGCCTGGTCTTGATTCTGGTCAATTTTATTTTGCAATTTGTCGCGGCTGGCTGGCTGGTGGAGAGTAACTTGTTCCTGCATCTTGGTTTGCTGTTGGCTATCATCGGGTTTATGCTTGCCTGGGCGCTCTAATAAGCAGAAAAAGGCTGCCCGTTTCGGCAGCCTTTTCTCATATTCGTTAATCAGGCTTCGACTTACTTCTTTTTCTCGGCCTTTTCCATACTGATAATTTCACGACCCTGATAATAACCGCAATTGGGGCAAACTGTATGCGGCAGGCGCATCTCACCACACTGGCTGCATTGCACCAGATTGGCGTTTTGCAGAGCGTCGTGCGCTCGCCGCCGGTCCCGCCGTCCTTTTGAAAGTTTCCGCTTTGGAAGTGGTACCATTCCGTTACTCCTATCTTCACTAGCCAGTTTTCGGCAAATTTCCAATTCAAAAAGCCGCCCTATTGTACCTTCACCCATTAAGAACTGTCAAGTAAAAATTCCAAAATCGCTCATTGAAGTAAGCCGTGTCCCTACCAAACCTGCACCAATGGGAGTATAATCTCCCCCATCGCCAGCGGAGCGCTGGCATTTGCATGAATCGGAGGCCTGGCATTAATGAATCGTCGTCTTGTCAATTTGATCCTCATCATTCTAATTTTTGCTCTGGCGGTCTGGGTAGATTTACCAAACAACCCGGGAATTAAAATCGGTTCTTTCGAGAAAAAACTGGAAGCGGTGCTTGGCTTGGACCTGCGCGGTGGAATGCAGGTAATTTTGAGCGTCCCCCCGGAAATCGCCGTGACCCAGCAAAACCTGCAGGATGCAGCCACTATTCTGGAAAATCGCTCCAATGCGCTGGGTGTCAGTGAAGTGGTTTTCCAGACAGCTGGTGAGCGAATCATCGTTGGTGAATTTCCCGGCGCTACGGACGCCGAAGAGGTCATCAATCCCATTCGTCAGGTTGGGCAGCTGGAATTTGTGGACACGGGGAATACCCCATTACCACCCGGCACCGAGATTTTAACCGACTTTGGGCTGGCAGAACCGGTCACCGAACCCACCGAGGAAAATGGCAAAATTCGCTACCATACCATCCTTACCGGCAAGGACTTAAAATCGGTTGGTGTTGTCCGCGGTCAGCTCAATGAGTATGAAGTTGCCATTGAATTCAATCCGGATGCCGGTAAAATTTTTGAAGAATGGACAACCCAAAATGTTGGCAAATATCTGACCATTGTTCTGGACAAAAAGGTTATCTCTTCACCGGTTATTGAACAACCGATCAAGGATGGTCAGGGCGTCATTCGGGGTGGTTTCACTGCCGAAAGCGCCAATTCGCTGGCGGTTCAATTGCGCTATGGTTCGCTGCCAATTCCGCTGAATATCGAACAGATTCGTGTCATCGGGCCTACCCTGGGTCAGGATTCACTGGAAAAATCCCTGATCGCCGGTCTAATCGGCTTCTCCATAGTCATGTTATTCATGGCAATTTACTACCGCGTGCCCGGTTTGGTGGCTGATTTGGCGCTGGTTTTCTACGCCTTGGTGACCTTTGCAATTTTCAAAATCATCCCGGTTACGCTTACCCTGCCGGGTATTGCCGGTTTCCTGCTCAGCACCGGTGCAGCACTGGATGCCAATATTCTCATCTTTGAACGCTTGAAAGAAGAACTGCGTAACGGACGAACTATTCGACAGGCCATTGATCTCGGCTGGCGGCGCGCCTGGCCCTCCATCCGCGATTCAAACATTGCTGCGCTCATCACCAGTGGTATCCTGTTCTGGTTCGGCTCGGCCTTCGGCGCCAGTTTTGTCAAGGGTTTCGCCCTCACACTGGCGCTGGGAGTAGCAGTCAGCCTTTTCACGGCTTTGTTTGTCACTCGCACATTGTTGGGCCTGTTCCTTGAATCCATCAAGGAACCTGAAAAACGCCCCGAATTATTCGGAATATAGAGGCAACCACGATGTTAGACATTCTTGGAAAACGCTACTACTTCTTTGCTCTTTCTCTGCTGGTGATTTTGCCCGGCTTGATCATTTTAGCCATCAATGGCTTGCCGCTGGCGATTGACTTCAGCGGCGGCACCATTCTTGAGCTCCAGTTCCCGACAACCAACTTGCCTCCTACCGAGGAAGTGGTACAAATTTATAATGAATTGGGTTTTCGCGAAGTTCAGGTTCAAACCGCAGCCGGTCCGTCCGGTCAGCGTGATATTCTGGTCATCCGCTCTCCTTTCATGGATGAAGAGGCAAAGATCAAAGTTGTCAATACAATGGAAGAAAGATTTGGGGTTGAGCAAATTACCGTTAACCGCTTTGACAGCGTTGGTCCGGTCATTGCTGCCCAGGTCACCAACCGGGCTGCTCTGGCCGTTGCCGTGGCTGCTCTGGCGGTAGTTCTTTACATCACCTACGCCTTCCGCGGCATTCCTCATGCCTTTCGCTATGGGGTGTGCGCTATCATCGCCATGATTCATGATATCCTGGTGGTTTTCAGCATTACCGGTATTGGATCAGTTTTGTGGGGTTGGCAGATGGACTCCTTATTCCTGACCGCCCTGTTGACGGTGATTGGTTTTTCTACACAGGACAAAATCGTGGTGTTTGACCGCATCCGTGAAAACAGTTCCTTTTTACGCAAACTGCCCTTCGAAAAACTGGCCAACCACTCCATTGTTCAAACTCTGCAGCGCTCAATCAATACCCAGTTAATGACGGTGGAGTTTATGCTGCTTGCACTGGCATTGTTTGGTGGTGTAACCCTGCGGGAATTTGCGATCATCTTGCTGGTCGGTCTGTTCAGCGGGACGTACTCTTCGATCTTTGTGGCTGCGCCTATTTTGGTTGTGTGGGAAAACAAAGAATGGCGCACGTGGTTCCGCAAGCAAAATGCCAGCGCCTGATTTCCTGACGGGGAGTCTTGAAATTCCTTGAAAGAGTCTAGACAGGGTTTCGGAAATTCTTCGAAACCCTGTTTTTTTTCAAACTCAACATCAGATCGAACGGAGTCACTGGATGGAAACCACAACTATTGAAGAACGAATCCCCTGGAAAAGTCGCATTTGGATTTCGTTGGCCGATTCATCCGTTGCAATGCTGCAAACCATTGTTGGCGGAGGGGCTCTAACCTATTACTTTACACGTGTGCGCGGTCTCGACCCGAATCTTGCCGGCCTTGTCTGGTTGCTTTTCGGCATCTGGAACGCCGTGAATGACCCTTTGTTCGGGTTTATCAGCGATCGTACCAAATCTAAACTGGGGCGGCGGCGACCTTACATCCGCTACGGCGCACCTATACTGACCCTCGGATTCATCTTCCTGTGGCTGGATCTACCCACCTCGCAGGGAGTCATGTTTTTTCAATTGCTGATCGGCTTGTTTGTTTACGATATTCTTTACACCGCCATTGCCACCAGCATCTACATCATGCCCTATGAAATGGCGGTTTCCAACAAAGCCCGCAGCAGTATTTTTATCTGGAAGATTATCTTCATGATCTTTCCAAATGTTCTGCCTTTTGTCATTGCTGCAATTCAACCCGGACCGGGAGATGACCCCACCAACTATCGTATTCTTCTGATGGGCATGGCCATTTTCCTTGGGTTGATTGTGTTCCTCAGTACCTTCTTTTATGAAGAAAAAGTGTTTACCCAACAGGAAGAGCAGTTTCCCTTCCTGAAATCTCTCAAAGAGAGTTTTTTGAATTTCGCTTTCGTTATCTTTCTGGTCGTCAGTTTTACGGTCATTTACATTCAAACCAGCCTGATGCAGGGGGTTGCCTATTACTTCGATGAAATCATGATGACACCCCTGCCGCTTTATCTCGGACTGGCAGCCGGGATTGTGTTTGGCATTTGGTTCTGGATCCGCAAGCGCGATCCGTGGGGAGTGAAAACCTGTGTGAGAGTTTGGCTGGCAGCATTTGCGGCAGGTTGCTTAATCATGCTGCTTGGCGGTAAGTTGCTGATTCCAGCCGTAATCGGATTTTTCCTGATTGGTGTCGGTTTTGCCGGTGGAATGTACCTCATCCCGATTATGAATGGGGATGTCATTGATTATGACGAACAGCGCACCGGACTGCGCCGCGAAGGAATGTATGCCGGCATTAATAGTCTGGTCACCAAACCGGCCATCAGCCTTGCTCAGGCAGCATTCTTGTGGATTTTGCAGGCAAATGGCTATGACCCTCTCTTAACCAAAGGGCTGCAATCTCCACAGGCGGAAAACGGCATATTACTGGCATGGATGCTGATTCCGGCAATCCTGTTGACCATCAGCTGGCTGACGATGCGTTGGTATCCCCTGGCCGGAAAACAGTGGGACGAAATCAAACAACAGCTTTCCGTGATACACGAAGAAAAAGAACGACTGGCATTGCAAAAATTACATGCCAAAACAGCTGACTAACCCCTTGCAGTTGAAAATGATGACGTTTGTAAGGTGACAGGTTGAACTTAACCGATACAATTAAGATGTGACTGAAGAATAACCTTTCAGTCTTTTGATCAATTTGCCAGTTTCTATCCCATCCAATCCCTTCCCGGAGAAAGCGAGAATCCCATGCGCAAAGAAGTGGTTTTAATCACCGGCGCGAACGGTGAAATCGGTCATGGCTTGATCACTCATCTTGGCAGAGAAGGCAAAGTGGATATTGTTGCTTTGGATGTTCAGCCGCTGGATGAATCCCTGCGACCTTACTGCCTGCGTGCTATTCAGGGTGATATTCTGGACGGCATGTTGCTCGGCAGACTGGTGGCTGAGTTCGAAATCCGCACCATTTATCATTTGGCTTCCATCCTATCCACCAAAGCAGAATACAATCCTGAAGCTGCTCACCGCGTCAATGTGGAAGGCACGCTTAATCTCTTACGACTGGCAGTAGAACAGTCGGCATGGCAGGGCAGACCGGTCAAATTTCTGTACCCATCTTCCATCGCCGCCTACGGTTTACCCGATTTAGAAACCAAACACAGCGCCGGAAAAATTAAAGAGTGGATGTGGCTTGAACCGACCACAATGTACGGCTGCAACAAACTGTATTGCGAACATCTTGGCCGGTACTACACCCGTTATTACCGCCAGCTGGCAGCCGATCATACCCCCAACACCATTGATTTTCGCTGTATTCGTTTTCCCGGCTTAATCAGTGCAGATACAATTCCAACCGGCGGCACTAGCGATTATGGCCCGGAGATGCTGCACCATGCTGCTCAGGGAATTCCATATACCTGTTTTGTTCGCCCGGACACCTGTTTACCATTCATGGCAATGCCCGATGCGGTTCGTTCGCTGTTAATGCTGGAAAGCGCCCCCAAAGAAAATCTGAAGCATCTGGTATACAATGTAACCAGTTTCAGCCTCACCGCTCAGGAAATTTATGAGATTGTGATCAAGGCTTTTCCAAAAGCCCAGGTTACCTTCAATCCACACCCCAGCCGGCAGGCTATTGTGGATTCATGGCCGGCGGATGTGGATGACAATGCCGCCCGAAAGGACTGGAACTGGTCTCCAGAATATGATAAGGAACGGGCTTTCAACGAATATCTCATCCCGGCCATCAAAGAGCGCTATTCAGTCAGGGTTTAGATCTGCCGGAGGACCTGATGAACGCCTCAGAAAAAATCACCCTTACTCCTGCAGCCGATGAAAAAGTCATTCCATTGATGGTGTATATCCCCGGCAGATTGATCTGGGGAGAGGCAGTCGTCAAAGAAGCCATTCGGGTCAGCACTTGGTTGAGAACGAATGTTGCTCCTGAAGTTTTGACACTTTTCAATGCAAAAATATTAATTCCCACTGCAGGGGCGAAACTG
Organism: Bellilinea sp.; assembly: GCF_034432615.1. Classification (GTDB taxonomy): domain Bacteria; phylum Chloroflexota; class Anaerolineae; order Anaerolineales; family Anaerolineaceae; genus Bellilinea. The sequence continues at coordinate 17,153 of NZ_DAOUBL010000237.1, forward strand.
AAACCGATTTCCCATCCCGAATTGAGTATCTTTGTCACTCAGATCCTTGCCTATCATCTCATACCTCCCCATCAGGAACCACCCGACTTCGACCCCACCGAGCCAAATCGGGTCATGGAACCGGTCACTCTTTGGGTGGACACTTTTCGATTTGAAGGACATCTGCGCCTTTCAGCGCTTTCGTCGGTGAGAAAATATCTGGACGTTACCCGCGAGGCATTTACCTCGCTATACGATGTAGAGATTTCCAATCCTCTCCTTCCGGAGATGGGAAGCTTGAAAGTGCCTTACTTGATTGTCAGGCAAAATATGGTGTTATACGGTAAAAAAGCCGGTTAGCAGGTAAATTTTTTTTGCACTTCTCGCAAACTCGAATTTTGATAAAAATCTAACAAAATTCGATTAATATGGTGTCGTCAAATTCGGAATATTTTACGGAGGACGAAAGATGTCTCAACCGCTTTCAGAAGTTCATGGACAACCGATACCTTTCAAAGCCGAAACTCGTCAGTTATTGAACATCCTCATCCACTCGCTTTATACCGACAGGGAAGTTTTTTTGCGGGAGCTGATTTCCAACGCTTCGGATGCTCTGACCCGCTTACATTTCGAATCGCTGACCAACCGCGAAATCATTGACCCCGAAACTGAGTTAGCCATCTGGATCGAAACCACCCCCCAGCAAAGAGAGCTGATCATCCGCGATAGCGGAATTGGCATGAATGCAGATGAACTGGCACAAAACCTCGGTACGATTGCTCATTCTGGCGCAAAAGCCTTTTTAGAAGCGCTTCAAAAAGAAGAGGCTAAAATAAACGACATCATCGGTCAATTTGGGGTTGGTTTTTATTCCGCCTTCATGGTAGCAGAGAAAATTGAAGTCAACTCTCGCTCCTACCGCCCTGAGGATACCCCGGCGCGCTGGGTTTCTTATGGTGAGGACACCTTCACGATTGAACCTTCCGAAAAGAAAGAACGAGGAACAACCGTAAAAATTTACCTGAAAGAAGATGCCGCTGAGTTTTGTGACGAACACCGTATCCGCCAGATCATTAAGAAACACTCGGATTACATCCCTTTTCCCATTTATATTGGCAGCGATAAAGAACCCGCCAACCGCCGCACTTCTTTATGGAGGCAGCCGCCTCATCAGGTTAGCGAAGAAGAATATCGGGACTTTTACCGCCAGTTCACCCTCGATTTTCAGCAACCGTTGCATAAAATTCATCTCTCCATTGACGCGCCAGTGCAGCTGTATGCCCTGCTCTACATTGCCGCCAGCGCAGAGCGCAACCCGTTTGGTCTGAGGAAAGAAGAGGGATTGAAACTCTATGCCAGAAAAGTGCTGATCCAGGAATACTCCAAGGACCTCTTACCGCCTGCCTTCCTTCACTTTGTAGATGGGGTGGTGGACTCGGAGGATTTACCCCTCAACGTATCCCGCGAGTCGATCCAATCCAACCGGGTCATGGCGCAAATCAAGCGAATTTTGACGAACAAAATTATAGATACCCTCAAGACTCTGGCAAAGGATAAGCCGGAAGAATATAGCCGCTTTTGGCTCACCCACGGACGCAGCATCCGCGAAGCAATCGCCACCGATGACGAACTGGCTATCGCCCTACAACCGCTGCTGCGCTACCACTCCCTCAATCACCCCGAGGAGTGGATTTCACTGGAGGATTATCTGCTTAAATCGCCAGCCAGTCAGACCTGCATCTATTATCTAATCGGCGATCATCAAAAAAGTCTCGAAACCAGCCCGCATCTGGAAATCTTCCGCAGCCGTGGATTGGATGTCCTGTTCATGACCGATCCTCTCGATCCATTTGTCCTCCTGCGCATCCCGCGCTATAACGGGCATGAGCTGGTCAACGCAGCTGGCGAAGATTTGAAATTGCCCAAGGAAAGCCCTGGCGAATCTCCAACATCATCTGCAACCGACCAAAATGGCGAGGAGATTGTTCAACGCTTTAAGAATGTACTGGGTGAACGAGTTAGCGCTGTGCGCCTTTCAACTCACCCGTTGCAGGCCCCGCTCCGCCTGGTTATCCCGCAGGGTGCCATGCAACCTGAAATGCAAAAGGTTTTCCGGCTGCTCAATCAAAGCTTTGAGCCTCCCAAACCAATCATCGAACTCAACCTTCAACACCCGATTATAAAGTCCTTACTCCAATTACCAGTTGCTGCGCCGCTTCTCAATACAACCATTGAATTACTCTATGAAAACGCTTTGTTGATGGAAGGACTACACCCTGATCCATCTGAAATTGCACCACACATTCAAACTCTAATACAACTGGCCCTGGAGAAACAGGCTGATGAATAAACCACGTGTATGGCTAACCCGTTCGATTTATGAACCTGCTGTAAAAAAATTATCTGAGTATGCGGAAGTGGAAATCTGGCCGGCGGAGAATCCACCTCCGCCGGAGGTCATTGTGGAAAAAGTTGAAGGTATAGAGGGACTGTTGACCATGTTGACCGATCCAATCACCGCAGCTGTGATTAATCATGCTTCCCGCCTCAAAGTAATCAGTCAAATGGCAGTGGGATTTGATAACATTGACATTGAGGCAGCCACTCGACAAGGGATTCCGGTGGGTCACACCCCCGGTGTTTTGACAGAGACCACCGCCGATTTTGCCTGGGCTCTGCTGATGGCCGCTGCACGGCGTGTGGTCGAAGCTGACCGGGAAGTTCATCAAGGAATTTGGCGGGCATGGGGACCGGATGTACTCACCGGTGTGGATGTATATGGCGCCACATTGGGTATTATCGGTTTTGGTCGAATTGGAAAAGCGCTTGCCCGCCGTGCCCTCGGCTTTTCAATGAGAGTCCTCTACAATGATCCAAAACGAGATGAGCAGGCTGAGAAAGATCTTGGAGTGGAATACCGCGATCTGGATACGCTGCTTCAGGAATCGGATTTCATCAGTCTGCACACCTACTACACCGCTGAATTGCATCACCTCATCAACCGTCAGCGATTTGCCCGGATGAAAGATGGCAGCATCTTCATTAACACCGCGCGCGGTGGTTTGGTGGATCATGAGGCACTTCTTTGGGCGCTTGAGTCGAAAAAACTTGCCGCCGCAGCATTGGATGTCTTTGACCCCGAACCCATTCCAGGTGATCATCCTCTGTTGAAATTTCCAAACCTGATCCTTACCCCTCACATTGCCAGCGCAAGCGCCCATACCCGGCAAAAAATGGCGATGATCGCAGTGGATAATCTCATTGCCGGCTTGCGCGGGGAGCGTCTCGCTTTTTGTGCCAACCCACAGGTTTACAATGCTTAATCACCCAACAAATAATGATGAAAATACTTCAAAAAAGGGATTTTTGTTAACTCAAAATTCGTGACAAATGCGGTATCCTTATAACAGTTTGACAGACAACCTTGCAATATTCTGACCTTTGCCATTTTATCCTTTTAGCGAAGGCGACAGAATTCGAATCTATCATCATATTCTTTCAGGAGGCACACTCGTGGATCAAAAAGCTCTGGACGGCCTGCTCAGGCCAGATAAAATTGCGGTGGTGGGTGCATCTGCAACCCCCGGTAAAATTGGGTACACAGTTTTGAAAAATTTGCTCGAAGGCGGCTATCAGGGGAAAATTTATCCTGTTAATCCATCCGCAACCGAAATTCTGGGCTTAAAAGTATATCCCACCATTCGTGATATCCCTGAAAATATTGACGCTGCCATTATCACCATCCCGGCAAAGGCGGTCATTTCCACCATTGATGAGCTGGGATCTAAAGGTGCAAAGGGCATGATTGTGATCACCTCCGGCTTCAGCGAAGTAGGTTTAAAAGAACTGGAGCGGGAACTGGTTGAAAAAGCCCACAGTTATGGCATTCGCGTTCTCGGGCCGAACATTGTTGGTGTGCTCTCAAATTCCGATAAGATGAACGGCTCGTTTGCTCCCTTCCTGCCGCTGGAAGGCAAGGCTTCGCTGGTATCTCAATCTGGGGCGTTGTTAATTGCTATTGATGCAGCCAGTTACATTCGCCGGGTTGGCTTTGATAAGCTCATTTCCATCGGTAATATGTCCGATGTGGACTTTGCGGACCTGATCACCTGGTTGAACGGCGACCCGAACACCTCCTGTATTTCTCTGTATATTGAAGGGTTCAAAGATGGACGACGGTTCATCGAAGCAGCTCGCAACGCCAGCAAACCCATCATCGCTCTCAAAGCAGGTGTTTCGGCTCATGGCGCTGCTGCCGCCGCTTCTCATACCGGTTCGCTCGCCGGTGCCGCTAAAGTTTATGGCGCGGCTTTCCAGCAAGCCGGTGTAGTACAGGCAACCGACCTGAACGACCTGTTCAACCGCACTCTGTCTCTTTCTCTTCAGCCGCCCATGAAAGGCGACAACTTATTGGTGATCACCAATGGCGGCGGTGTAGGCGTTTTGGCAACCGATGCGGCCGAAAAATCGGGCGTGCCGCTGAAATTCGCACCGGCAGATGTGCAGGCTGAATTAAAGAAACACATGCCTGAATTTGGTTCTGCTAAAAATCCGGTTGACCTGACCGGTATGGCTGGCACAGAATGGTATCAGGCTTCTATCCGCTTTGCTTTTGCCCATCCATGGGTGGATGGTCTGGTGGTGCTCTATTGTGAAACCGCCATGACCGATCCGCTGGAGATTGCCAAGGGCATCAAGAAAGCGATTGTCGATTCTGGCGTGACCGATAAACCGGTCACAGTTTCCTTTGTTGGCGGGGAAAAATCGGAAGAAGCCATGCGCTGGCTGGTTGAAAATGGGATTCCAGCTTATGGCGCACCGGATCTGGCAGTCAACGCCATTGCTGCTCTGCGGGAATATGCGCGCATGAAAGAAATCGTAAGAGAAGAAGCCATGCCCTGTCTGGCTCAGGATCGTGAACGTGCCTTGAAAATCATCAACAAAGCCCGCAGCGAAGGGCGCGACTCACTGACCGAGATCGAGGCCAAAGAAGTATTCGAATGCTACGGCCTGCCCGTAACACCCACCCGGCTGGCGCGCAACGAAGATGAAGCCGTGGCACTGGCTCGCGAAATCGGTTACCCGGTTGTTATGAAAATCGTCTCCCCTGACATCCTGCATAAATCCGATGCGGGTGGTGTACGGGTCAATATCAAAGACGATGCCGGCGTTCGCGAAGCCTTCAAAGTCATCATGAAAAATGCCAAAGAATACAAGGCAACCGCCAACATTCATGGAATCGCCGTGCAGGAGATGGCACCCTGGGGAACAGAGGTCATCCTTGGGTCAGTGAACGATCCCACCTTCGGCCCAACCATGATGTTTGGTCTGGGCGGTATTTTTGTGGAAGTGCTCAAGGATGTTACGTTCCGCGTTGCACCGGTAACTTCCAGTCAGGCATTACGCATGTTGGACGAGATTCGCGGCGCGCCTATCATTGCTGGTGTGCGCGGCGAAGCTCCGCGTGACCGGCATGCGCTGGCGGATGTAATCTGCCAGTACTCCACCATGATCCTCGATCTGGCAGATGAGGTCAGTGAATCGGACGCTAACCCCGTGCTGGTCTATGAGATGGGTAAGGGATTGAAAGTTGTGGATGCCCGTATCATCCTCAAGAAAAAGTAAATCAGATTGATCGGAACAATAAAGGGCTGGGCATGGTAATCTACTGCCCGGTCCTTTTTGTTTATTTCTGATTTTGCAGTAATCGCTGCCAGGCGCCAACCCACGGTTGACCGATTCGATTGCGTTCGGCAACTTGAACTTTTTGCAGTTTTTGGGCAATCCGCACCGAAAACATCGCAACTTGATTCCAATCCTCTGTCCTTAATGCCTCCAGCATTCCCCGCCCAAGCTGATTAACCCACTCCCATTCCATGCGAAACCGCTCAGCTTTGACCCAATAGCCCCGCTTTTCCCAGGCCTGTACCGAAACATCAATGGTTTCGCCAATTTCAATCAAAGCCAGGCCAATAAACGCCGCCAAATCCCGCGTATTTTCATCAGCCTGTTCCTGTTTCATCAATTCCCGGATCGCTAAAACAACCCCTTTGGTTAACTGAGTTCGTTGCTTTCCGGCGCTCTCCGGGTTTATTAATCGGCTCATAGCGCTCCTCGATGATAGAAAGATTGGCGCTATTATACCAGCCCGGTTTTGGAGATAGAATAAAAATTCAAATTCAAAATTTTTGATAAGCTAACCCGGCGTTATACTCCTGTGACGTGTTAGGTGGTATAATTGGGCGCGCAAACTCGTGGGGAAGTGCTGGAACTGGCAGACAGGCATGACTTAGGATCATGTGCCGAAAGGCGTGCGGGTTCAAGTCCCGCCTTCCCCACTCA
>NZ_DAOUBL010000238.1:0-4746 GCF_034432615.1 Bellilinea sp.
TTATGAGAGCGGTGCAGATTTGGTGAAGCCGCTTTCCCTTGCCGGGCAGGATACTCGCACAGTGGTTTGAGGCTGGTACGGTACGAAAACATTTTTTCGTATAGATAAACTTAAACCTCTCTGAAACGGGGGTGGTAGCGCACAACGTCGCTTATGCCCTTCAGCGCGTTCTCACGCAATTCCAGCACCATGAACACTTCTTCCGGAACCTGGATTTCCCACTGAATGCCGTAAGGTTTGGAGGGTTTGAAACCAAAACGCGGGTAGTAGTGGGGGTGGCCCACCACAAAAATCGTCTCATGCCCGGCCGCTTTCAACGCATTGAGAGCATAACGGATTAATGTCGATCCGATTCCCTGATTGTGGAATTCGGGCAGAACGGCCATCGGGCCAAGGCCTACCGCCGTCCACTGCTGTTCGCCGTTTGTGACGGTTACCGGCGAGAAGAGGATATGCCCGACGATTTTCTCATCCACTTCTGCGACCACCGACAATATCACTGCTCCGTCGCGGCGCAGGGCGTCCACCAGTTGGGCTTCATTTTCACGCTCAAATGCCAGATGATTGACCCGATCAATGGCGGGAATATCTTCGGGTGTTTCAGGCCGAATGGTCAGCTTCATGGACAGCAACCTCCGGTTCGGCGGGGGTATCTATCGTTCACCTGGATTCTGCCTGCTTTTTGAGGCGAAGCAGCGAGGCTTCCAGCGATTTTTCGAGGAAATGTTTGTCGAACAGGAGCATCAGGCGGGTGAGCCACCCCGAAAGTGATTCCGCAGTGGTGACGAGGGTGTCGTTGCCGCGCGCTTCAATGCTCCAGTTGTGAATGGCTGTCATCCCGGTGGCTGTCCCTGTCCAGCCGATCCGAAGGGGCGGCTGGACGGTGTGCAGGCGGGAGGTGATGTTTAGCCCTTGCGCTTTCCAATGAAAAGTTGTACCTTCCCTCAGGTCGCCGTCCAGTTTTGCAAAGGTAATATCAGGCTGCCAGTCAGGCCAGTTCCCGAAATCGGTTAGAACCTGCCAGACTACCTCCACAGGGGCGTGGATGAGCATTTCACGACGGGCAAAGGCGGGGGCGGATTTATTGATTTCCATTTTACTGTCTCCACAAGATCATCAAAATTTTATTGAGAATATAAATCGAACCGAAGGCAATCGTCAGATTCGTCTTACCCATGCTGTACAATGCCCAACCGCTCAGGCCAAAAATTACCAGTTCCGCTAAAAAGAGCCAGGGTTCGGAAAGCCTCAGCGAGGATTTAGGTGCCAGAAAAGTTCCCCAAACCACTGCGAAAAGGAGGGGGCTGCCCAATCCGAGCAGGAATTTCATCAGCGGCGTTTGACCTGTTTTGAACCCCCAAAAGCCCAAGATGATCAGAATACAAATTTCAAGCAGAAAACGAACAGATAGGTTAACCATTTTGAACAGTTCCATGAGGAGCCTCCGAAACTTTTGGATTTCTAATTTCCACCGAGAGGATTTGTAAATTTAAGTTGTGAATACGAAACAGCACCCCCAGCAGGGCAGCCTGATCGGGCAATTCGCCATCCAGAAGAGTATTGCCGTCCATTTCTTCCGTGAGGGAAAGTTCGGGTAACCACGAAGCAAGCCCGCGGTCTACTTTGCCTTGCAAGCGGATATGGTATGAGATGAGAGATCGTTCGTTGTTCATGACCTGAATCATACATGGAAAAATCGCGATTGCTATCCTCCAATGGGAGTATATCACGGGGGTATATGCAAATTCGAGAAGATACCTCCATAGGGGGATGCCGGTCTTGCTCTGATTTTGTATAGTTGACGGCAAGGAGAACAAATCATGAAAAAATTTACTGTGGTATTAATGATGTTGGTACTTGTGCTTTCCGCTTGCAGCCTGAACCCCACCGCTACTCTGACGGGCTCCGGCAAGATGGTCAAGCAGTCATTCGATTTATCTGATTTCGATCAGATTCGTATCGGGACTTCAGGCGTGTTATACCTGCAACAGGGCGATGATTTCAGCCTGACGGTTGAGGCGGATGATAACATCCTGCCCGTGCTCGAAATCGGCGTGGAGCAAGGCGTGTTAACGGTACGCACCAAACCGGAAGTAAGCCGGCTTCAATTTGAAACACTCATCTACCGGGTGACATTACCGGCTTTGAGCCTGTTGGAAATATCCGGCTCGGCAGATGTCCGCGCAGAAGATTTCAGTGCCGACTCCCTCACCATCCGGATCAACGGGTCGGGCGATGTAACCTTTGCCCGTCTGGATGCCCAATCGCTTTCGGCGCGCTTGAGCGGATCGGGTGACCTGATTCTGCCCGATGTTTCGGCTACAAGCATCCTTGCCGAGGTCAACAACTCGGGTCAGATGGAAGCAGCCGGTGAAACCGAATCACTGACGGTGATGACCTCCGGCTCTGGTGAACTGCTGGCGGAAAAACTCATGGCAAAAGTCGTGGATGTGGCGGTCAACGGGAGCGGTAATGCCACTGTTTGGGCGGTGGATCGGCTGGATGTGTCCATCAGCGGCAGCGGCAACGTGCAATACCTTGGTTCGCCGGAATTGACTGAGAAAATCAGTGGAGGCGGTGAGTTGATTGCGCTGGGTTCGCGGTAAATTTTTCCGGGATAAGATGAACCACTCACCCAATGGAGAGGTTCATCTTTATTAATACCAATTCACGATTTATTCAATGAGGAGTTGTCCACAATGATTCATCCACCTTTGAACAAAAGAAGAACCATCCGGAATCTGGTCTTATTTACCGTGGTTGTAATCTCAATCGGCTTTATCGGACGGGGTCTGGACGTGAGGATGGGAAATTCACCGTCGGAAAGTCTGGGCATGCTGTTATGGCTGGTTGTGCCGAGCGTTTTTTCTTTATTGCTGCGCGCCTTTGGCGGAGACGGCTGGAAGGATTTTGGCATCAGGCCCAATTTCAAAGGAAATGGGAAGTTTTATCTGGTTTCGCTTCTGGTCTATCCGGTGTTGACTTTGATTATCCTGCTCATTGGAAGTCTGGCAGGACTGATCACATTCACTGATCTTTCGATGAACGCGCTGGGAATGATTGCCCAGGTGTTTCTGGTGGGTGCGCTTCCCCAATTCGTCAAGAACATTTTTGAAGAAACGGCCTGGCGCGGTTACCTGGCCCCCAAGGTGTATGCCCTTGGCCTGAATGACTTTGTGGGTCACGCGATGGTCGGTTTGATTTGGGGCGCCTGGCACATCCCTTACTACCTGTACTTTTTGGATCGTTCCATTCTGGAACAATTTACGACTCTGCCCGTGACGCTCTATATTCCCCTTGCCATTCTGGTGATGATTGCCTGGGGAATGGTGTATGGCGAACTGCGCTTGTTGACCAACTCGATCTGGCCAGCCGTCCTGATGCACATGGTGGAGGATGCCCTACTCATCCAACTGATCACCGATAATCGGGTGCAAATCGTTCGCGGAGCAGACTGGCTGGTTTCGCCCATGCACGGGCTGATTGGCATTGGGTTGTTTGTTGCCCTTGGGATCGGCTTGCGCCAGATCCGCAAGCGCAGGGAAGCCACGGCCTGAGATTATTCCAAATACAACGAGAGCGTGCAACTCAGTAAATCATGAAATAAGTCCCAGTTCGCGCGCTCTCGCTGCCGCTTTCACACGGTCATCCACCCCCAACTTGCCGTAAATGTGTTTGACATGCGTCTTGACCGTGCCCACTGAAAGGAAGAGCTTTTCTGCAATCTGCGGGTTCGACAAACCTGCAGCAAGCAACCTCAATACTTCAATCTCGCGCCCGGTCAACGGCTCAATAATGGATGATTGATCGGGGGGAAGGGACTTTCCAAATCCTGAAAGCAGGAGGGAAAGATAATCATCCTTTCGGGATTTCTGAAGATGAGAGAGAAGCGTTTTCATCTTTTCCCCCTCGTCCAGAAATAGGCGCACATAACCGCCCGCTCTACCAATTTCCAAAGCCCGCTCCAGAGATTGTAAAGCGAGTGATAAATTACCGGCTTCTTGCTCCATCAAGGCACGGAGGATGTGGATTTCCATCTCGTATTCGAGGTAACCTGCCTCGCGTGCCAGCCGAAGCTGCTCTTTCATTAAAAGGCGGACGGTTTCCCATGCTTTTTGGCGTAACAGAAAGCGTAGATAGGTCAGTGTTGCCAGCCGGTAAGGGAAGAACAAAGGCTGGGTTGGCGGCTGAAAGCCCCTTGCCCAGGCTTCGAAGGCCGGCCAATCTTCCAGCCGGTACAGCAAAGCAGCCCGGACGGCATTTGCCCAGTCAACGGCGTTGGTGATGCCACTGCGCTGTGCCAGCCTGACAAAATTTTCGGCGGCCTGTTGGGCGAGGTTTGGCCTGCCATCCACCAGTTCCAAGCGGGTGAGCAGGGCATATAAACGCATGCTGACATCCGGCAAATTGCCCAATTGCTCTTCCAGTTGATGGGTAAAACGGGCTTCTCGGCGTGCCCCTTCCAGATCGTTGATCTGATACAGCAGGGTTGCCTGATTGATGTGTGCCCAGCCGCGCACAAGGCTGGAACCACCGCGCCAAACGGTATCGAGCAATTCGCGATTAAGCGCGAGCGCCCGCCCCAGCTCTGCGCGCTCTGTCATCAATTGCACCCGTGCGCAGGCCGCAATCCAGGCCGTAACCCGGTCACCAGCCTGTTCACACAGGCGGATGGTCTCTGCGTAGGCCTGCTCGGCTTCGGGGAGGGGCCGGCCTGAGGCGTGGGTGGTAATCGCAATCTCCAGT
>NZ_DAOUBL010000239.1:0-17345 GCF_034432615.1 Bellilinea sp.
GTGAAGCGGTGATGATTTGCGGGATGCTTTCGGCGCTGCTGGCAGCCATGATGGCAATGGTTGCCACCGACCTGAAACGTGTGCTGGCGTATTCCACCGTTTCACAGTTGGGCTTCATGGTTTATGCGGTTGGGGCGGGGGGAGTGTTTGCCAGCCAGTTTCACTTGCTCAGCCATTCTGTTTTCAAAGCGCTGTTGTTTCTGGCGGCCGGTGCAGTCATTCACTCGATTGGCACACGCGATATGCGCCAGATGGGCGGTCTTGGTCAGCACATGCCTTTGACGAGGGCGGTGTTTATCGTGGGTGGTTTGGCGCTGGCAGGTATCCCAATTTTCAACGGTTTTTGGAGCAAAGAGTTGATTCTGGAAGCGGGCCTGCACGGCAATCCGCTCTGGTTATATGGGTTGATGGTCCTGGTGGTCGGGCTGACGGCATTTTACACCGTGCGCATGATCGCAATGGTCTTTTACGGCGAGGCACGCGCCGGTCTGCATGTTCATGATGCCGGCAGTGCGATGAAGGTGGCCCTGTTGCCGCTGGCAATTGGCAGCCTGACCACCTGGTTGCTGGCCGGGCCTTTTGGTCATCTGCTGGCAGAAAGTTTACCGGCTCATCATCTGGAAGTTCACAGCACATGGGCTATGGTCGAGGAAGTCATTGCTGCGCCGGCGACTTATCTGGCATTGGGGGTGGTGGCAATTGGCTTGCTGGCTGGCTGGCAGCGTAAGCGTTTGATCCCGCTCGGTCAGGCACTCGGCGGAGTGAGCAAAGCGGCAGCCGAGAGTTTTGGTTTCGAGGCGATCAACCGCGGGGTGGTCATTGCCACCCAAAAACTGGCAGAAGCGTTGCGGGTTACCCAGCCGGGTTTGTTGAACTGGAATGTGTTTGCGATTGTGTGTGCTTTGCTGATTTTGCTGGCAAGTCTGGCCGTGGGAGGGCGTTGACATGGAAGCGGGCCTGGCATTTCTCCTCGTCGTTGCTTTACCCCTGCTGGGGGCGCCGCTGATTTATTTGATCGGCCGGCTGGTGGAAAGAAAACAGGCGGGCGTTAATCCTTCGCGCTGGGTGGCTTTGGTGGTGCTGCTGGCGGCTTTTGTTCCTTTCAGCCTTGTGGCGCAGATGCTCTTCACGCAAGGGATGGTGATTTCGTTTTCACTGGGAGTGATTCGGCTTCAAATGGATGGGGTTGGTGCGCTGCTGGCCGGTCTGGTGCTGGTGCTGGGCATCCTGGTTACTCTGTTTTCAGGCCCTTACTTGAGCAAGGAGGAACATCAGGAAAAATTTTACGCCCTGCTCAGTATGATGATTGGCGGAATGATTGGTTTGGGCTGCACCAGTGACCTGTTCAACCTGTGGGTCTGGTTTGAGTTGATGGCCATCGCCTCATATCCGCTGGTATCATTTCACCGCCAGTCACCGGCTGCCCTGGAAGCGGGTGTCAAATATCTGGTGCAAAGTGCGGTCGGCTCAGCCTTTGTGCTGATTGGAATTGCGCTCGTGTTCGGGCAGACCGGCAGCCTGGCCTTTGCCGGTATTCGCGCCAATGCGCCGCTGACGCCGGTCATGCTGGCGGCGGGCGCTTTGTTCCTGATCGGCTTCGGGGTCAAAGCCGCCCTGGTGCCGTTGCATACCTGGCTGCCGGATGCTCACTCGCAGGCGCCCAGCGGAATCAGCGCCATGCTTTCGGGTGTCGTCATTGAGGCCGGGCTGATTGCGCTGTTGCGCGCATTGGGGGCATTGTTTGCGGTCAGTGATTTATGGGGGGTCTTCCTGCTGGGATTTGCTGCCCTGAATATGCTGCTGGGCAACCTGATGGCCCTGCGTCAGACGCAGGTCAAACGCCTTTTGGCGTTTTCCAGTCTCAGCCACATGGGTTATATTCTGTTGGGGATTGGATGCGCCTTTGCCTTTGGGGCAAGCAACGCGGCTGCGGGCGGTTTCTTCCACATATTGACGCACGGCTTAATGAAAGGACTGGCATTCCTTGCTGCCGGGGCGCTGCTATATGCTTTGTACCTTGCGAACGGCAAACATCAGCCTTTGATGGTTGAAGATTTGGACGGCGCGGCAAACCGCTATCCCCTGGCGGCATTCAGTCTGAGTGTGGCGCTGCTGGGTCTGGGTGGTATTCCCCCACTGGCTGGGTTTATGTCCAAGTGGCAAATTTTTGTAGGTGGTTTTGAAACACGCCAGACCTGGGCAATTGTGCTGGTGATTTTTGCTGCTCTTAACAGTGTCCTTTCACTGGCCTATTATGCCCCATTGATCAACCGTATGTACCGGCATCATCCTTCTACAACGATTCAAACCGGTCAACCGGTTTCGGTGTGGATGAATGCGGTGTTGATTGTTCTGACGGTGGGCGTAGTCATATTGGGCTTTTGGCCCTCGCTGGCAGGCTGGTTGACTCAACCCGCTGCCCAAAGTTTGCTGGCTGCGTTGGGCGGTTAAGGAGCTAAAGGTTTATGGAAATTCTTCTCTCTCCTCCACTGGCATTTCTACTCTACATACCGCTGGTATTGATTATCGAACGGCTGGGAAAAGTGCTGGCAGGGCCGGAAAATCCCTCTCCCATCAAAGAAAGCGCGTATGGCAGCGGTGAAGAAGCGCCGGTTACCGCAGCAGCGCCGGGTTACCGCCCCTTTTTCCTGATCGCCTTTTTCTTTGCCATTCTCCACCTGGGGATGCTGGTACTGGGTACCGGCGAGTTCAGTGCGGCGATTCTGCCGTTTTTGCTGGGTTTGATTTTGGCGATGATTGCATTATTATTAGGATAGGTTGAATCGGATTTGGGTTCGCAGAGGAGGTTTGAATGGGTGTTGAGTTGAGCAAACCATGGCAGCAGGCGCTGGATAAAATCCGTACCTGGGCGCGGGTCAATTCCCCGTGGGCGATTCACTTTAACAGTGGTTCGTGCAATGGCTGTGATATTGAAATCCTGGCAACCCTGACCCCGCGCTATGACGTGGAACGCTTTGGAATCAAGCTGCAGGGATCTCCCCGCCATGCCGACGTACTGATCTGCACCGGGCCGGTATCGCTGCAAGCCAAAGACCGCCTGCTGCGGATTTACTGGCAGATGCCCGAACCAAAATTTGTCATCGCGGTTGGTTCGTGCGGGCTTTCCGGGGGCGTATTCCATGGCTGTTACAACATCGTTCATGGCATTGATGAGGTGCTGCCGGTGGATGTTTTTGTGCCGGGCTGCCCACCGCGTCCGGAGGGCATCATTTACGGTGTGGCGGTATTACTGGAAGCCTTGAAAAGCGGAAAACGCCCGGAGCGCACCATGACGGTGGAATTACCGGCAGGTTTAGAAATGTCACAACCGGAGGTGGGAAAATGAGTGCGACCGAGCAAATCCTCCAAAATGCGCAAAATCTGCTCCAGCCGTTTGCCCAGTCCTTTAATTCTCCCGAACCGAACCGTTTGGATGTTTTTCTGCGGCGGGAGAATCTGCTGCCGGCAATCAAAGCCTTGATAGAAGCCCGCTGGGGCTATCTTTCGACGATTACAGGGATCGACCGGCCGGCTGCAACGGTTGAAGCGGGGCAAACCCCCGTGGAAGGGGAAATTGAGGTGCTGTATAGCTTTTGCTCCGGCGCTGCGGTGGTCAGTTTGCGGGTGCGGGTGCCCTATTCGGATGCAGTGCTGCCGAGCATTTGCCCGCTAATCCCCTCTGCTACCCTGGGAGAACGCGAACTGATGGAAATGTTTGGAGTCAGGGCGGAAGGCACACCCGATACCAGCCGTCTGATCCTGGCGGACAGCTGGCCCGAAGGGGTGTACCCTTTGCGTAAGTCGTTCGTACCCCCTGCCAGAGTTAGTGGTGCAGCCGAAGGAGGTTAAAATGACATTTGAACCGCAAGGTGAAAATCGTTTTATTGTGCCAATTGGCCCGCAGCACCCGGCCTTGAAGGAACCCGGGCACTTTGAGTTTGTGGTGGATGGTGAAATCGTTACCGGCGCCAGTGTGCGTTTGGGCTATGTCCATCGCGGCATCGAAAAAGGCGCAGAAGACCGCACCTGGACGCAGAACCTGTACCTGATGGAACGGATTTGTGGGATTTGTTCGCACATTCATGCCACCGCGTTTGTGCAGGGTGTTGAAAAACTCGCCGGTGTCGAGGCACCCCCGCGGGCGCGTGCCATTCGCGAAATTTTTGCTGAACTGGAGCGGATTCACAGTCATATGCTGTGGCTGGGGGTGGCAGCCCATGAGGGTGGTTTTGATGCGCTTTTCATGTATTCGTGGCG
Source organism: Bellilinea sp. (assembly GCF_034432615.1). GTDB lineage: Bacteria > Chloroflexota > Anaerolineae > Anaerolineales > Anaerolineaceae > Bellilinea. Next base: position 4,258 of record NZ_DAOUBL010000239.1, read on the forward strand.
CGACCGCGAAGTGGTCATGGATATGCTGGAAATGCTCAGCGGCAACCGCGTGCATTACTCCGCCAACCTGATTGGCGGGGTGAAGTACGATATTCCCCTGGAGATGATGGATAAAATCCGCGAGGGATTGAATTATCTGGAAGAGCGGCTGCTCCATTATCTGGATGTGGTCAATAACGACGAAACCTTTATAGGCCGCACGCGCGGAATTGGAACGATGACACGCGAACAGGCTCAACTGCTGGGCGCGGTTGGACCGACTGCGCGCGCTTCGAATTTTGCCTATGATGTGCGTGTGGATGCGCCTTATGCGGCCTATGCTGAATTTCCGGTGGAGATGGTGGTAGCAAAAGAGGGTGATTTACACGCCCGCTTTGTGGTGCGAATTTTGGAAACAATGGAGAGTATCCGTGTGCTGCGCCGGATTTTTGACAATATGCCGGAGAGTGAACTGGTGACGCGGGTACCGCGTCGTATTCCGGCTGGCGAAACCATCAGCCGGGTGGAAGCGCCGCGCGGGGAGCTGTTTTACTTCATCGCCAGTAATGGCGGCGAAAAGCCGGAAAGGGTTAAAGTGCGCACCCCCAGTCTGTGCAATTGGGGAACGGTCATCACGCTGGCAGTTGGCCACAAACTGGCGGATATGCCGATGATTCTGGCGGGTATTGACCCGTGCTTTTCGTGCAACGACCGTCTGGTGATGGTCAAACGCAATCGGCAAGACCCGCAAGTGTGGACGTGGGCAGATTTGAGAAACTATGGGATAGAGTACTACCGATGAATTTGACGATCCATCCTCTCATTGTGCTGTTGTTCTTTCCGGGCGGTTTGTTTTTGCTGGCCAGTGGACTGGTCTTTCAATGGGCTGACCGTAAACTGGTAGCCCGTTTCCAAAACCGGGTCGGTCCACGTTTCCTTCAGCCGCTGGCCGATATGCTGAAACTGCTGGCAAAGGAAGAAATCATTCCAGCCGGCGCACATCGCGGGCTGTTTATTGCTCTGCCGATCATTGCACTGGCTTCGGCATTGACAGCGGCGTTGTATGTGCCCATGTTTGGAGTGCAGCCCTTCTTCTCGTTTCAGGGTGATCTGATCGTCACGATTTACCTGCTCAGTGCGTTGACCATTTCACTGGGGCTGGCGGGGGCAAATTCGGTAGACCGCTTTTCGCTGGTAGGCGCAACCCGCACGCTGACTCAGTTGTTTTCTTACGAAGCCCCCTTTCTGCTGGCAATGATCGGCCCGGCACTGGCAGCCCAAAGCTGGCAAATCAGCAAAATCAACGCCTTTGCCGGCGAAACCACCTGGTTTATTGTTGCACAACCGATTGGTTTTCTGGTTGCGCTGGTGGGTCTGATGGGCAAACTGGAATTGCCGCCGTTCGATGCACCCGAAGCGGAAACCGAAATCGTCGCCGGCGCATTGACCGAGTACAGCGGACGCGGATTTGCCCTGTTCCGCCTTGCCAAGGATATTGAACTGGTGATCGGTTTGACACTGGTAGCGGCTTTTTATCTGGGTGGGGTTTCCAATCCGCTGGAATTTCTGCTCAAAACCGGCGGCTTGCTGCTGGTGATGGCCTTACTGCAAACCGCCTTTGCCCGCCTGAGGATTGACCAGACTGTGGGCTTGTGGTGGCGGGTTGGCGCCTTAATGGGGCTGGTACAAATACTGGCAATTCTGGCCGGCATTTATATCCGTCAATGGTGGTTGTGAGGGTGATACGATGAGCTTTGGTTCCATGATCGAAGACCTGATTAAGTCCTTGTTCAAAAAACCGGTAACCCGTAAATATCCATTTGAGCGGCATCCGGCACCGGAGCGGTTTCGCGGTACATTGCATTGGGATCCGGAAAAATGCACCGGCTGTCAGTTGTGCGTCAAAGACTGCCCGGCAAATGCAATTGAATTGATCGTCATTGACAAGGTCAACAAACGATTTGTCATGCGCTACCATCAGGACCGCTGTATTTACTGTTCCCAGTGTGTTGTTTCCTGCCGGTTTAAGTGTCTTGAATTGAGTGATGAGGAATGGGAACAGGCGGTTACCGAAAAGCAGCCACTGGAAGTGTTTTATGGGAAAGATGAGGATATCCGCTTCCTTCTGGAACGTGCAGCTGCGCAGCCTGCTGAAACACCTTGCGAGTGAGGTTGCAAGCCAATCAAACGGTGAAACGCTCAGAATCGCAGTAGTCGGAATTGGTAATGAGTTCAACGGAGATGATGCGGCGGGGGTGCTTGTCGTGCGCACCCTGCAAAAGAAACTGAATCACTTGAATCATCTTCTGCTGGTTGAAGGCGGCACAGCCCCGGAAAATTACACCGCAAGGCTGCGCCGCTTTCGCCCTCATCTGGTCTTGATGGTGGACAGTGCGGAAATGGATCAACCACCCGGCAGCGTGATGCTGGTGGCGGTTAACTCACTGGAGGGTTTGAGTGCTTCTACTCATACTCTGCCGCCTTCGGTACTGGCCAATTTTTTGCAGCGAGAATTGGGCTGTCAGGTGGCCCTGTTGGGTATTCAACCGCAGAATCTGGAATTTGATGCCCCGCTCAGTGAACCGGTCAAACGATCCGTGGCGCGGGTAAAGCAAAGTTTGATCCGCATGCTTGGGCAGCCCTCGTGATACAATTTGGGGTATGGAGAGAACCGTTCCCCGCACCGCATCCGAAGAAATTGATCTGTACTTGCGAACGATTTACTCCCTGCTGCGAACCTCTGCAGAAGTGCAGATTCGTTCGCTGGAAGAAATTCACGCTGCCACTAACTCTTCGCTGCACCCGAATGCCCGCCAGGTCAGCCCGGATACGTCGGCATTTATTTACAGTTCGCTGCGCCTGCCGGATTGTATGACCGAAGTGCGTTCGGTGGTACTGGGGCAGAGCGCCAGTGTTTTCCAGCAGCATGGATATGACCTGGTTGAAAAATGGCAGCCGGTTTCAGCGCGGGCACGTCGGCGACGTTGTTTCTTCAACGGCCGGGATACGCTTGCCTGTTACATCGCCAGCCGTTCGGATATTGATGACATTATCCCGACTCTCACGGCCTATCAAATTGAGTGGAATAAACTGCATCATTTGCTGCAACGCTGGCAGCGGCCGCTCAATGCCCGCACGCTGGCAAAAGATGAAGATGCCTTCCGCCAGCTGGCCGAAACGCTGGAAATGACCGTGGAAGACCTTGAACGGCTGCGTACGGTGTGGGGCAAGGACTTTTACGCCAACTTACAGCGCATTGCTCATAAACGCTGTCGTATCGGAGTAAGGTTATTGAGCGGTTCACTGGCGGATTACCGCCGTGCCACCCGCGCATGGTGGGATAACATTGAACGGTGCTGTCCGCAGCTGGGTAGCCGGCCGGTTTACTTTGTTTCCAGCAATACCCACTCGCTGATCAATTTGTTGAGCGGGTTTGCCCTGTTGCACCGCGAAGAACTGATGCGCTTTTTGGAGCGAAAAGAAAACGAAGAGTTGAAACGCGAGTGGGAGAGCATCAGCAATGGTCAGGTGCCTTCCAGTCAGGAAAACTTTCTCTATTATGTCTTGAAGAAGTACCAGCAAACCAGCGAAGGCCGCGCGCTGATTCATGCTCAGGCAATGGATGAAACTCATCTGGGTATCCTTCGCATTCCCAGCGAACATTATTTTGATGTTGAGGCACAGGTAATTGAACTGCGCCGCTTAAACCCTGCCCGACTGGATCCGCGCGTGCGGCCCGGCGGGCTTGAATGGCTGGAACGCAGTGATGCTTTGATTCTGAACATTGACTATCCGTTAGGAGTAGCCGCCTATAATCTGCTGGTCAAGATTGCCGAGCATGTTCATCCCATTTTGGGCGTTTACATCATGGGCAAGGCGGCAACGCTGAATGGGCGGCTGGGGGATGTGATGATTCCCAATGTGGTGCAGGATGAGCATTCAGAAAACACCTTTTTATTCCAGAATGCGTTCAATGCCTCGCATGTGGCACCTTATTTGCTGTATGGCACCGTGTTGGATAACCAGAAAGCAGTCAGTGTGTATGGCACATTTTTACAAAACGCGCGCATAATGGATGTGATTTACCGCGAAGGTTACACCGATATCGAGATGGAGGCCGGCCCATATCTTTCCGCGGTATACGAAATGTTTCGTCCCAAACGCCACCCGATTAATGAAGTGGTCAATTTATATGAAATTCCCTTCGATTTGGGTATTTTGCATTATGCCTCTGACACGCCCCTCAGCAAAGGCAAGAATCTGGGGGCTGGCACCCTTTCTTACTTTGGAATGGACTCCACCTATGCAACCAGTGTTGCCATTCTGCGGAGGATTTTTGAAAAGGAACATGACCGGCTGGCGAAGAAATAGCCGTTTTCATATATACTTTAAGGTATGCAGGTCAATCGCAACGACATCATCGAATTGTTGCGCGGGTCGCATCTGTTCATCAGCCTGAGTCCGGAGCAAATTGAAAAGGTTGCCGACCGGGTTGAGGCGTTTCTCTATCAGGAAAAGCAGGTCATTTTTGAACAGGATGCACCGGTGGAAAGTTTTTACTTCCTCCTCAGCGGGCGAGTGGAGCTGGTGCGCCATGAGAGAGATGAAGAGGTAAAAATCATTCTCAGCGAGCAGGACTATTTTGGCGAGGAAGCGCTGGCAGACACTCCACCGCCGCGCCTGGCAACCGCCACGGCCCTCACCAATGTGATTGTGCTGCGTTTCAATGGCGATTTGATCGAAGAGCTGAAAAAAGAATACCCCAAAGTAGATGCCGCTTTTCGGCTGGTGGCTGCCAGTTACCAACTGGCAATGCGCATCCGGATGCCGTGGCGCGGCCCGCGCGAGGTGGTTCATTACATTGGCCGTCATCACCCCATTTTTCTGGTTCTGCGCCTGATTTTACCGGTCATTCTGGCGTTGTTGACAACGATTGTCACTTCTTATCTGGATGTGGTGCTTTTTCGCGGGTCGGCGCTGGGAATGGGATTATTGCTGCTGGTTGTAGTGGTCAATGTTGCCTGGTTGGCGTGGGTGATCATTGATTTTTACAACGATTATTCGGTGGTCACCAATCGCCGGGTGGCTTATTTGCGAAAAATTCTATTGATTTATGACAGCCGGCAGGAAGTGCCGCTGGATGCAGTACTGGCGGATGATGTACGCACTACTCAATTGGGGAGAATTATCGGCTATGGCGACATTGTCGTAAGAACTTACACTGGGGAACTGATCCTCTCCCGCCTCGCGCAGCCCTACCTGATTGTGAACTTGATCAATGAAATGCGCGAAAAAGCCAAAGCCAGCCGCAAACGTGCGCGGCTTGAGTCCATTGATCAAATCATCCGCCGCAGACTTCAACTGGGTGCGGATGAACCGATTCCGCAGCCGACGGCGCAGGAAGTAAAAGCGGTTGTCAAAAGCGGTAAGTTGACCCAATTCCTGTCAGATTTGTTCATGCTGCGAGTGGAGAAGGACGGCGCCATCATCTACCGCACCCACTGGTTTATCCTGCTTAAGAAAACCCTATTACCCCTGATCCTGTCTTTGGTGGTTCTGGCAGCCATGATTTCCATCTTTTTCGGTGTCATTCCGCTGCCGCCGGTGTTAGGGCTGGTTATCGGCGTTTTATTCCTGCCCATTACCCTGATCTGGCTGGTGTATAACTATGTGGACTGGCGCAATGACCGCTACATCATCACCCGCGATACGATTATTGATGTTTATAAAAAACCACTGGGCACTGAACAAAAACGTTCTGCCCCGTTGAAAAACATCCTCAGCATTGATTTTGAACGGCTGGGATTGATTGGTTTGATTTTGAATTTCGGTACGGTTTACATTCGGGTGGGCGACTCGACGTTAACTTTCAACAATGTGATGGCCCCCTCGGAAGTGCAGCGTGAATTATTCCAGCGCTTCATGGAATTCAAACAGCGCGAAGAAGAAAGGGCCGAAGCATCCATCAATGAACAGCTGGCGGATTGGATTGAAGAGTACCACCGCATGGTGCAGGGGAAAGTCAACGGTAAAAATCCGACACAATTGGGTGAAAATTCGTAGTACAATTTACAGGCAATTTAATGATTTTTTTGAGCAGGTAAAAAACATATGGCAATTCGAGAAATTGTGACCGTGCCGGATGAGGTATTGCGACGCAAAGCCCGCAAGGTGACGGTATTTGATGCAAATTTGCAGAAATTAATTGATGATATGGTGGAAACCATGCGGGAGGCGCCGGGGGTTGGTCTGGCTGCCCCGCAGGTGGGTATTTCCGAGCGGCTGATTGTGGTGGAATACGCCGAAGATGACGAAGAAGAAAATGCGCCGAAAAAATTGTTTGTGGTAGCCAATCCGGAAATTGTCAAAGCATCGCCAGAAACCGAAAAAGGGATTGAAGGTTGTCTTTCAATACCCGGCCTGGTAGGGGAGGTGGAGCGCCCCTTGCAGGTCGTCATTCGCGGTCAGAACCGGCGTGGTCAGCCGGTGCGGATTAAAGCAAAGGGCTGGCTGGCGCGCATCTTCCAGCATGAGATTGACCATCTCGAAGGTATCCTGTTCACCGACCGCGCCACGCGGGTCTGGAAACCCACCCCCGAAGAAGAAGCCACCCTGCTGGATTAGTCCAGTTCAAGCCGCCTTATTCAGACGCGCTTATGCACCTGACCCATCTCTCGCTGACCAATTTTCGTGCCTTCAGCCGCCTGGATATGGAGGTGCCGCGCCATATTTTACTGCTGGTGGGAGATAATGCCCAGGGCAAAACCACCCTGTTGGAGGCAATCTACTTTCTGGCAACTTTTACTTCGTTTCATGCTGCGCATGACCGACAATTGATCAATTTCATGGCAGAGGAAGAAAATTTGCCGTTTGCACGGCTGGTAGCCGACTTTCAGCGCGGGGGCAAGGCACACCGCCTCGAAATCCGCCTGATTCAGGATGCGGTAGGTGCCAACGGCGCACGCCTGCGTAAAGAAATTCTGGTGGACGGGGTCAAGCGCAGTATGCAGGAAGCCATGGGCTGCTTCAATGCGGTTCTGTTCCTGCCGCAAATGACGCAAATTCTGGAAGGCGGTCCAGACGAGCGCCGGCGATACCTGAATCTCACCCTTTCACAGATTATGCCGGGCTATGCTCAGGCGCTGACCGAGTATGTACAGGTGGTTGCCCAACGCAATGCTTTGTTAAAACAACTGGCTGAGCGCGGCGGGGATGGTGAGCAGCTGATCTACTGGGATACTCTTTTAGCGCAACGCGGCGCCTTTTTGATTCAGGCGCGCATCCGCGCCTTGAATGAACTGGAACGATTGTCGGCGCGGATTCATGACCGCCTGACCGAAGGCAGAGAAGTACTGCGCCTGATTTACCGCCCCGGCTACGACCCTGCAGTTACCTCGCGGACGCAGTACAGCCTGCCCATCGAAACTACCGTTGACCGCAGCGGCTTCACCGAAGAGGAGATCCGCGAGGGTTTTCTTACCCGCCTGAGGGCAGTCCGTGCTGAAGAAATTCAGCGCGGGGTGACCACCGTGGGCCCCCATCGCGATGAGGTGCGTTTTACGGCAAACGGCATTGATTTGGGCGATTTCGGCTCGCGCGGTCAGGTACGTACGGCATTAATGGCGTTGAAACTGGCCGAAGTGGCATGGATGCGGGAGAAAATTGGGGAATGGCCGGTGCTGCTGCTGGATGAAACCCTTGCCGAGCTGGATATCCAGCGTCGCGCGGATTTGCTGAACGCCTTGGGGGAATGTGATCAGGCTTTGCTGACTACCACCGATTTGAAGCTGTTCAATGCGGCATTTGTGCGCCAGTGCGCTGTGTGGCAGGTGCAGGCCGGCTGTGTTCAGCGGGTTGATCAGCCCGTTTGAATTACTGAATCGGACGGCGGGCAGGTAAACCAACCCGCCGCGGGTAACCCGGCGGGGTAGAAGCCACTTTGTCCACAACGACCAGGTAGCGTTCTTCGGCGATGCCCGGCACCAGCACCGGAATGATCTGCTGGAGTTCTCCTCCCAATAAACGGATGGCTTTTTGCGCGGCAACTGCTTCAGCGTGGGCGCTTTCGCCCTTTTGTGCCAGCATTCTGCCGCCCAGAGAAACCAGCGGAAGAAGATATTCGGCTAAAACGGGCAGGTTGGCAACTGCGCGGGCAACCGCCCAGTCATACTGTTCACGGTGGGCGCGGTCCTGCCCCAATGCTTCAGCACGGGCTTGCAGCAGGGTCACATCTTCCAGGTCAAGGGTTTCAACCATGTGGCGGCAAAATTCCAGTTTTTTGCCAACCGATTCGACCAGCGTCAGTTTCATGCGCGGGTAGATGATTTTGAGCGGAATGCCGGGAAAGCCGGCCCCTGTGCCAATGTCAATCAGGCGTTCAGGCGGGCGCTCGCGAAAAGCGAGGATGCAACTGAGCGAATCGAGAAAGTGCTTGGTGCGAATGCCCTCCCGATCCCGAATGGCGGTTAGGTTCATGCGGCTGTTCCATTCCAGCAGTTCGTCCTCGTATCGCTGAAAAGCGGCAATCTGCCGCGCTGTCAATTGAATCCCCACCAGTGCTTTCAGGTCTTTGACCCACTTTTCCATATCGCGGCAATTATACCGGATGGAGTCGGGCTTGGGTTAATTTTCGGAGAAATCAGACTGGCGGGTTTTTCGGCTGACGTACGGACAAACTGAAGGCTGCCAGCGAGATGAAGAAAAGGGGCAAATGCAGTACCCCCATCCAGAAATTGGCGGGGATAAGGACAAAGTGGGTCAGCAGGTTGAAAAGGGCGATCAACAGCCCAATGAAGCCACTCAGACGCAGTAATACACGATTCACCTGTGGATAAAAAAGCACCAGAAATCCTGTGTAAACGGGCAGCATCATGCAGCCCGTCAATCCGGCTTCATTGGTGAAAAACAATGCTGGATCAAGAAGCAGCCTCATTGGATCGGTCTGAATCGGCATCCAGAAAGCAAGCAGCATCATGGGGAACAGGATCAAAGCCCGCCGTGGCAGAGGTCGCAGTGAAAAATCCGAGCGGGGCTTGGTTGCTTCTGCCAGCCAGGCGGCTGCAATGATGCCGAACAGGATGATGTTGCCGGTAATGATGACCAATCCATACTGGCTGGTGATTGCGCTGTTTTGAAAGATGGCGATGCCAAGTAAATTGAGGCCAGCGTACAAGGCAAACCAGCGGTATGCGCTGTGCGGCCGAACCAGCAACCACGCCGTCAACGCAATGGGGACAAGCTTGAAGAGCGGAAAGAGTGAGGGCAGGGAGTAGATCAACGGCTGAGCAAGTACGCTATTGATGACCTGTGAGGTCTGGCGCGGGTCGTAGGAGGTTTGGGAGTAAAGCGGCAGGAAACTGATCAAAATGATGATCAACAAAAACCACCAGCGACGGCTAAGTTTTTCAAGTCGGCTCTCGGGATTTAGAATCATGGGTTTCATTGTGGCAAACTCTCCTGCAAGATTGCTTTGATTTTACGAAATGTCAAACCAAACCTAAACCGATGAATGACATATTGTGATAATTACAATTCTCATTCAAAATTATTTGGGGAAGGTGCAAGCAAAAAAACGCATCTCATCAGGTACAATTGGGATATGCACCGATTTTTTGTGCCGCCTTCCTCCTTCAAGGGAAGTATGATTCATTTCCCGCAGGAATGTGCCCGTCAGATGGCGCAAGTCTTGCGTCTTAACCCGGGGTGTAAGGTGATTGCGCTGGATGGTTCAGGCAGGGAGGCGGTAGTTCAACTGGACAATCTATCTTCCCGCGAGGCAAGCGGGATTGTATTGGGCTGGCAGAAAAATGAGCGTGAACCCGTCCTGCACCTGACGGTGGGACTGGCATTGACCCAGCGGGAAAAGTTTGAATGGACGCTGCAAAAAGTGACCGAAATCGGCGTGTCTCGAATTGTACCGCTGGTCACGCGGCGCAGTCTGGTGCAACAGACCGCCCAGGTATTGGAAAAGGTTGCCCGCTGGCAGCGGATTATTCAGGAAGCCGCCGAACAATCCGGGCGGGGAATTGTGCCGTATCTTGATCAACCATCCCTGTTGCGCGATTTTCTCTTGCTGGGACGGGAATTTGAGATTGCTCTGATTGCCTGGGAGGGTGAAACCGGACGGTTCATCAGCCGTGTGGTCCATCCGCAAGATGGAAAGAACCGTGCCGGCTTGTTGATCGGACCGGAAGGCGGTTGGGAGAAGGAGGAAGTCGAGCAAGCCGAACAGGCTGGCTGGCTGCCGGTCAGCCTGGGCAAACGTATTTTGCGCACTGAAACAGCTGCCATTGTGGCAACTGCTCTGCTGCTAGACCGTTATGAAGCCAATCAATCCGGAGGAGAAAATGAGCAAACGGTTGGGTAACTTGCTATTCATAGGGGTATTGATGGGAATTGCTGCCTGTACAAGCGGTACACCACCCCTGCCAACAGCAATCATTCAACCGCTGCTGGTCTCACCCACTTCGCCGGCTGAAAGTTTAGTAATGGAAACGCTGCCACCACCGCAAACCGCAGCAGTTCAACCAACTTTCACTGAGCCAGTTATCCTTGAAAAAATGAGTCATGAGGACTGGTTTTACAACTCGCCGGACGGTCAGTGGACTGTCCAGGTCAGTGCGGCGTTTCCGGTGACGGCGGAAGGTTCAATCAGCGGTGAAAATTATCGCGTTTCGCTCTCGGTATTCCGTGCGGATGGCGAATTGCGGTGGAAGGTTCTGGATGAGGAACGCCCCTTTGGATTGGGCTATACCCTGCCGGCTCAGTTTCACTGGCAAAAGGATGGCAGCCGGCTGTTTTATACGGAACACGGAATCCCGGATGGAAATCCAACTATTTTTGGTTATGACTGCGGTTTGTTCCATGTCAATCTGCAAAATGGCGAAACGACCCAATTGACCGCTGCGTGTGGTTCGCTGCGTGCCGCGCTGGATGGAGAATCTTTCGCTGCATTGCAGGGCGGCCGTTTGCTGATTCATCGGATCAGCGGCGAAGTTATCCGTGAAATTTCTTTTACGGATTTTCTTGGACTGGGGGAGCAGAGCGGCTGGCTGGCGGGTGGCCTGGTCTGGTCACCAGATAATGGACGGCTGGCCTTCAGTATTCTGCAAAACATGGCGGGCGCGGCGGAAATTCAAACTTCTTTTGTGCTGGTTGATCTGGTGACTGGATCCGTGCGCTTTTTCTTACAGAATCAGCCAGGGCAATACCTGCCGATTGATTGGCAGGAAAGCGAAGTGCTGGTCATTATGGATACTTTTGGTTTGCGTTACCGGCTGAATATCCGCACCGGTGAAATTGTGCCGGCTGGCTGAATGGCTTTCAACCCGTTGCGCGGCGTGGAAGCAAATTCTTCAACCGGTTTCCGCTCTGCCGCCCTCTGCCAACGACGCGATTGCGTTCATCAAAAACGAGCCAAAGCGGGGGTTGGCTGCCTGAAAAAATTGGCACGGGAACATCTCTGCCTTTGAGCCACTCATCCAACAGGTCGCTTGGCAGGGTTAAGCGTCCGCTTTGAAAAAGGTGGGCAAAACGATTCGTCCACTCGTGCGCGGGCTGCCAGCCTTCGGGTGTTTCTTCGAGAACCTTAAGACCCAGCATTTGACACGGCAGATCGTTGAAATGTTCCAGAAATGCAGCAGGTACGGCAAAAATGGATGCTGGGCTGCGCCACAGTTCCAGATGATAGGTTTCCAGAATGGTCAATAAATCAAAGCCGTAGGTGGTCTCCAGCCAGTCGGCCAGTTCCTGTACTTGGGGGCGGGGCAGGGGCTGCTGACCAGTCTGGTGCAAGGGACGGGTTGGTTTCGGCTCCGTGGGCAGACCAATTTCGCCGGTACGCGTCAGCCGGGCGGCAAAAAAGCCGGAGGTTGAAAAACGGTGCGGCCAGAGGCGCAGGGCATTTTGCACCTGTGGGTGAAAGGTCTGTCCGAAGGCGTCGGCCAGCGCCGGCGCAGGGGCGGGCAGACGAGCGGAGATTTCATCCACCTGCACACGGTTGGGAAAGCGGCGTAACACCTCATCCAGCACGGCTTCGTCCTCCTGAGGGGCAAGTGTGCAGGTGGAATACACCACCTGTCCGCCGGGTTTGACGGCTGCCAGTGCGGAAATGAGCATGGCGGTTTGGCGGTGTGCCAGATTGGTCTGTTCACGGGTGGAGATGGGGCGCATCGGGTGCGATTCGGTTGGACGCAAGGATTGCATACTGCAAGGGGCATCCAGCAGCACCCAGTCAAACATGGCTGGAAACCAGCGCCCAAACTTTTCGGCAGGGAAGCGCGTAACTGCTGTATTCACCGTGCCCCAATTTTGGAGCACCAGCCGTAAAGGGGTGATGCGTTCCATTCCGGCGTCGTTTGCCAGTACCAGTCCGCGGTCCAGGGTGCGGCTGATCAGGTGAGTGGTTTTACCGCCCGGCGAGGCTGCCAGATCAAGGATCAGCGGGCGGGGGGAAGCCGGCAAGTCGAATAATTCTGCAGGCAACATCGAGGCCGCATCCTGAATGTAATAATGCCCAAAGCGGTGTTCAATGGTCTGGCTGAGCGGGGTGTGCGCTTCATATACCTGCCAGCCGGTAGGGCAAAAAGCAACCGGCTGCACCTGCCAGCCGTACCATTTGCACCAATCGTTGACCGCCTGTGGCGAGGTCTTAAGGGTGTTGATGCGAAAAGCCGGCCGCAAGGGGCGTTCCAGTTCAGCCAGCAGTAGCTGATATTCTTCTGCTGAAAGCAACTCACCAAATTGCTGCAAGGCCGTCTGCCGGGCGGCGATGGAGGGCTGAGGTTTGGGAGAAAGGGTTTTCTTTCGCCGGCTCATGATTTTCGAATACAAAATATCAGTTCAGTCTCAAATCGTATTTCTTCAACTGCCCATGGTTGACCGCTGAGCAGGTTGTCCATCAGCCGGCGTTGTCGCTGTTCCAGATTACGCGTGCCTTTTAAACTGCTGATCGGCAGGGAGGCCAGCAGCCAGCGCACTTGCAGCGCTTCAAAAAATGGCAGACATGCTCCGCGGCGGCGCTGCTCAAACCGATGAGCCTCTTTGAAGAAAAAGGCAACATCGGCTTGAATACTTGGCGGTTCTACCAGAATATCCTGATGGAAGGCAAG
>NZ_DAOUBL010000240.1:0-1508 GCF_034432615.1 Bellilinea sp.
TGACCGCCACCTCGGTCGTCCCGCCGCCGATATCGATGACCATCGATCCTGTCGTATTTCGCTCTACCCGGTGCGCTGGATGACCAGTGTACTGCTAGGGATGATGCAGACTGGAATCAACATCCCTGCCAGCCAGCCGCAGCTGCTGCCCGAAACGGCACTGCTGATGGCTGTTCTGGCGCTGGCCGTGCCGGCCGCGGCAGGCTGGCTGCCCATTGCGCGCGCTGTGCGCATACCCGTTCAGCAGGCGCTCAGCGGAATTTCGCCGCTGCAATCGGCGCTGCGCGAGGGGCGCATTCTGCGCGCTTTGCGGCGGGTGCGCGGGCTTTCGCGTCCGCTGCTCATCTCGCTGCGCAACACCTTCCGCCGCCGCAGCCGCCTGATTCTGACGCTGATCACCCTGACGCTGGGCGGGGCGATCTTCATTGCCACCCTCAATACGCGCATCTCGCTGCAATCCTACATTGACCGCCTGCGTTATTACTTTCTGGCGGATGTGAGCATTACCTTCCAGCAGCCCTACCGCACCAGCAGGGTGGCTGCCGACCTGATGCGCCTGCCGGGAGTGGGCATGGTCGAAGGCTGGAGCGGGGCGCGCGCCGAACTGGTGCTGGCAGACGGCAGCGGTGAGAGCATTTCCATCATCGCGCCGCCGGCCGGCAGCCGCATGGTACAGCCGATTTTGATCAGCGGACGCTGGATCGAGGCGGGTGACCGTTACGCGATAGCCGTCAGCGAGCGTTTTGCGGATGTCATTCCCGGGCTCAAGCCGGGTGACACGCTGCGCCTGCGCATCGGCGGGCGGGAACACGACTGGACGGTTACCGGCATTTTCCAGCTGGTGGGCCGCAGCGCCGGTTTGCTGGCGTATGCCAACGGCGAGGTCATTCAGACGGAACTGGGGCAGGGCAGCCGCACCACCAACTTCCGCGTGCTGGCAAACCGCGATCAACTGACCCTGGCGGAGCAAAAAGCCTTTGGCAGACAGATTGAACAGGAACTGGAACGGCGCGGCTACCGGGTGGATGAGGTTACCGCCGGCCTGCGTTTGAAGGAAATTTCCGCCAACGGGCTGGACCTGCTCACCGCCGTTCTCTTGCTGCTCTCCGGCCTGATTGCCGCGGTCGGCGCAATTGGCTTGATGGGCACCATGAGCATGAACGTGTTGGAACGCACCCGCGAAATTGGCGTGATGCGCGCGATTGGCGCCGGTGACCGTCAGATCATGAACATTGTGCTGGTGGAAGGGCTGCTGATCGGGCTGCTCTCGTGGCTGTTGAGCGTGCTGGCGGCTGTGCCGATCAGCCGCCTGCTGGCAAACACGATCAACAACGCCTTATTCGGCGCAGCGGCGCCGCTCACCTTTGCGCCGTGGAGCCTGCTGGTCTGGCTGGGGATTGTGCTGGTACTTTCGGCGCTGGCCAGTGTGCTGCCCGCCCGCGCCGCCGCCCGCCTGACCATCCGTGAGGTGCTGGCTTATGAATAATCCTGCTGGGAGGTTCGAGATG
>NZ_DAOUBL010000241.1:0-2054 GCF_034432615.1 Bellilinea sp.
ACCTGGTGCTGAACGATGCCCGCCCCGGCGCGGTTTGGGTGGTGGTGCTGTTCACCGATGGGGTGGCCAACCTGAGCGATACCGCTGGCAGCGGCGGCAGCGGCCCTGGCGATACGCCGTGGACGGGCGGGCTGGTGCCGCTTGCCTACCCGAACGGCTTTTGCGACGGGCGTCTGAATCAGGGCTGGTGGCCGGCTCTGTGCATTGATACCACCAACTCGCCGCGCTACTGTATTGATGATCAGGAAGAAACCTGCCCACCCGCTTCCACCTGGATCCGCAATAACAACCAGCCCTCATACCATCGCAACAACAAGTACTCGGTCAGCGATTATGTCCGTGACATGGCGGACGCGCTGGCGCTGACCCGCTCCACCAATCAGAACGAGCCACGCGGCAATGATGTTGCCGTCTATACCATTGGGTTGGGGGCGGTCAGTCTGGGTGAACCGTTGCTGCGCTACATTGCCGCGGTGGGCGATGACGGTGACCGTACCACCAATCCGTGCGCCACGGCGCCGGCCTTCCGTTCCTGCGGCCAGTATTACTACACCAACAACCCCGAAGATCTGGTGCCCATCTTCGAGGATATTGCCACCCGTATCTACACGCGGATTACCCAGTGATGCACTTCGCGGAAAGCGAGGGATGCCGATGAAAATGCCCAATTTTTCCTTCAAATACCTCTTCTTCCAACGGCGCAGCCAGCGGGCGCAGGGTCTGGTGGAATTTGCGCTGGCGCTGCCCATTCTGCTGATGCTGGTATTCGGCATCATTGAATTTGGGCGTTTTCTGCAAGCCTGGCTGGCGCTGGAAAACGGTGCCCGCTTTGGCGTACGCTATGCCATCACCGGTAATTTCAACCCGGCTTACTGCGAAGCAGCCGCTCAGGCGCTGGCGCTGGAAGATGCCGATATTGCCGATGGACATTACGACTGCCGCGTTCCCGAATCTTTCTCGCAGGATTGGGAGCAGATGCAAAATGCCCTGCAGGACTGGGCGCGTCTGCCCTCCATTCGGGATGCGGCGCTGGCCGGGGCTACCGGCATTGCCTGGGACCCGGCGGCAGCCGTTTCGGGTGATTATCTGGCTTATCTCGACTACGGCTGGAATCATTCCGATTTTGACATGGTCAACCGCGGCAATCCGGCTATCAGAGGTTATTTCAATATAACCACCTGTTCTAACCGCATCGAGCCGGTCGGCAGCAATCAGGCAGCCCGTTTCCAGTTCAACCCGAACCCGCGTTATTATGTTCCCAATGACCCCACCAGTCTGGATGATTACCGCTTTCCGGATTACTGCGAACGGGTGCGCGGCAACATTGATGCGGCTGGCAACTTCTCCAACCCGGTTACCGAACGTTATGTGGACGATGCCGGCGGCCCGGGCGACCGCGTGCGGGTGGTGCTCACCTACCGCCATGAGTTGATTACGCCTTTCCTCAACTCGTGGTGGCCGACCGTGCGCATTCAGGCCATGCGCGAGGGCATCGTTGAAAAATTCCGCACCTCGCGGGTGACCGGTCTGGTGGGCAGCATTGGCATGGCGGCTACCTTTACGCCGACGCCGCCGCCGACCGCCACCGAAACCCCCACCACCACCCCCACCAATACCCCCACGCCGGTCTTCTGTGAGTACAACGGCTCGGTACTGCGCCAGTACTGGACCGGTATCAGTGGCAGCAGCCTGAGCGACTTACTCACGAACCCGCGCTACCCCGGCAACGCTACCGGTTATGACTTCCGCACGTCCTACGAAGCGCCAGCCTACTGGGGCGACAATTACGGCCAGCGCATGCGCGCTTATGTCTGCGCGCCGTGGACGGGAGAATATACCTTCTATATTGCCAGCGATGACTCCAGCGAGCTGTACCTCAGTTCCAGCAGCAACCCGGCCGGCGCAGTGCGCATTGCGTATGTGAACGGCTGGACAGATTCCCGCCAGTGGGATAAATACACCACACAGCGTTCTCAGCCGGTTACCTTGCAGGCCGGACAGTTGTATTATCTAGAAGCTCTCCAAAAAGAAGGCACAGGCGGCGATAATCTTGC
>NZ_DAOUBL010000242.1:0-29743 GCF_034432615.1 Bellilinea sp.
GCGCTTTGGCGTGCAGTTGGATCAGGTGGCGGGTAAGGGCGTGGAGGGGCCGCGCGTGATGAGCGAGGTGGCACGCGGCTTTGCCCGTGAGTACCGCGCCCAGGTACAGATGGCAGCGGCAAGTCTGGACAACACCCTCTTGATGCCGATGACCGTGTTTTTCTTTGCCCCCTTCATGGCAGCCATTCTCCTGCCGATTCTGCTGGCGTTGTTCAGCGCCTTTTGAGGTGTGGCGATGATGAGTTGGAAACGCTGGACGGTTGGGGACTGGATGGGTGCCGTTGTGTTTGCCCTCTTGCTGGGCGTGCGGTTGGCACAGGTAACGGCGGGGTCGTGGATGGCGTTTCCGCTGGCGGTACAGTCCGGGCTGGCTGCTTTCCTGTTCCTCACCCGCCGGGCAGAAACGGCTGCGGCACCGCTCAACCGCAAACTGACCGCCTGGCTTGCGGCGGTACTACCGTTCGGCTTACAGCCTGCCCCTCACGAAAACGGCTGGCTGGTGATTTCATTTGCGGGAGTGGTTGTATCGTTGTGGGGACTGGCGTCTTTGGGACGCAGTTTTGGCATTGCACCGGCAGATCGGGGGCTGGTGGTGAGCGGGGCGTATCGCTTCATCCGCCACCCGATGTATGCCGGGGAGTTGCTTTCGTTTGCTGGGCTTACCCTCTCCAATCCAACCTTGTGGAATGGGATTTTGTGGATTGTTCTTGTCTTTGTTTTCGTCCTGCGGATGGGGTGGGAGGAGCGTATTCTGGACGGCTACGCAGGCTACGGTCAGCGGGTACGCTGGCGCCTGCTGCCGGGCATTTGGTAGGAGGTGTGTGTGATGGAGTGGTCTTTGATGGCAGGAATTTTTGCGGCTGGTCTTTGCGCAGGGCTGGTACTTGATCGTTTCCTGCGCTGGGTGACCAGGGAGTGAGCCTATGCGGAGTTGGTGGTCGAAACTCTCCCCCCTGGCAGGGCTGGCGATTGCCCTGGTGACGGTGACGGTGGTCATTGCCGCCTATACCGGGCCGATTCGCCCGCGCACGGTTCAGGTGCAGGACGGCTATGTGCGGACGATTTATAGAAACTCCCCCTGGGAACAGGTTTGTCGGTGTGCTTATGGCGACCCCGGTGGGCGCTGCTCAGATGGCGATGAATGGTGCTACTGCGGCGATGCGCCGTACAACAACACCAGCCTGTATACCTGCTACGAGAGCGAGCGCTATGTGGATGTCACCCACAACCCCGCCACGGTGAGCGGAAGTTTCACCTGCGGGACATGGGGTAACAACGGCTGGTGCCGGGGTGCGCCGAGCGTCAATATTTCGGCGAACGAGCCGGTCAGCGGGTATAACATCACATGGATTGAGGGCAGTTATGGGGCGGGCTATTTCAGTGTATGTAACCCGCCGGACGCTTCCAGTGTCAACTGCTCCTGGACGCCGCCAAACGGGATTTTCGAGGGCAGTAGTAAGTTGGACTTCTGGGCAAACTCGTCCTATGGCGACCAGTCCGCCGCACAAAGCCTGTCGTTCAGGGTGGATACGGGAGCGCCGTCTATCTCCCTTTCGCCATCCGGCACATTGGGAGGCGGAGGCTGGTATCGTAGCAATGTAACCGTGACCGGTAGCGGCAGTGATTCGGTCTCCGGTCTGGCAGGGATTGCAATGTCTTGTGGCAGCAATCCCTGTACAGTGACCGCCGAGGGGTCAACCACGATTACCGCTACCGCAACGGACAACGCCGGGAACACAAACAGCACCAGTCTGACCATTCGCAAGGATACCACTGCACCAGGCATCACCTTCACGCCATCCGGCACGGCAGGAAACGGCGGTTGGTATCGTTCCAATGTAACCCTCTCCGCCAATGCCACAGACGCTGCCAGTGGCGTGGCAAGTCTCTCGTTGTCCTGCGGCAGTAACCCCTGTACCATCACGGCGCAGGGAACAACGAATGTCACGGCAACAGCAACCGATGTTGCCGGAAACAGCGGGAATAACTCCACTACCATTCGCATTGACTCTGTCCCGCCAACCGCCTCCCTCTCCCCATCTGGGACATTGGGCAACAATGGCTGGTATGTCGGTAATGTGACCGTGACCACCAACGGCAGTGATGCTACCAGCGGGGTGGCCAGCACTCAAACCCGTTTGAACGGTGGAGCATGGGGCGGATCGTCCCTGACCATCACCACAGACGGGACACACACGGTTGAGGGAAGGACAACCGATGTCGCCGGAAATCAATCCTCGACTGTCTCGACCACCATCCGGCGGGATGCCACCCCGCCATCCGCCAGCCTGAATATCCCTGCTCCCAACGGACAAAACGGGTGGTTTGTCACCAGCCCAACCGTCTCGACCGATGCCACAGACGCTACCAGCGGCGTGGCAACCAGCCAGGTGCGCCTAAACGGTGGGGCCTGGCAGAGCAACGCCACAATCGGCACGGACGGCGTTCACACGGTGGAGGGACGGGCACAGGACTACGCCGGTCATTGGTCAAGCACGGTGAGCGGTACGGTGCGGGTGGATACCACCCCGCCAACCGCCAGCGTCTCCCTGCCGCCAGCCGATGGACAAAATGGCTGGTATGTCTCCGATGTGACGGTTACAGCACTGGGCAGCGATGCCACCAGCGGCGTGGCGTCCCGTCAGGTGAGCCTGGACGGTACAAACTGGGCGAATAACGACCTGACCATTACAGCAGACGGCACTTTTACCGCCACGATTCGGGTCACGGATGTCGCCGGGAACAGCCAGACGGCAACCGCAACCATCCGCAGAGATGCCACACCCCCCACGATCAACGGGCTGGATGTATCCGGCACTACCGGCAACAACGGCTGGTACCGCAGCAATGTCAATGTGAGCGGCGTCGCCAGCGATGCCACCAGCGGCATTGCCCTGGTGCAGGTAGACGGGCAATCATCCCTCAACCTTTCGGAGGGCGTTCACAATGTCCTGATTCGGGCGGTAGATGAGGCAGGCAACGAAACCACCCGGACGGTCATCGTGCGGGTGGACAGCACACCCCCCGATCTTGTCCCGCAAATCTCCGCCACAGATGGACAAAACGGCTGGCATGTGGTGGGTGCAACGCTTGACGCCGCCGCCAGCGATGCTCTCTCCGGTCTTGCCGATGTGCGGGTACGGGTGGACGGCGGAGCATGGCAGACCCTGCCGCTTGACCTGACCGATGAGGGCGTGTACGATGTCGAAATCGAGGCGGAGGATGAGGCGGGCAACCTCAGCACCCGCAGCCTGACCGTCCGCATTGACCGCACGGCTCCGTCTATCAGTCCGTCTGTCCCCCCAGCAGACGGAAACAACGGCTGGTATGTCTCACCCTTCGAGGTGAGTTACTCAACGGAGGATAACCTTTCGGGGCTGGACACAACCGCCTGGCGCCTAAACGGTGGGGCATGGCAGAGCGGCACACCCCAAATAGACGGCGAGGGCGAGACCGTGCTGGACATCCGAGCCGTGGATTACGCCGGGAACGAGCGTATCCGGCGCTACACCTTCAACCTCGACCAGACCCCGCCGGTTGGAGAAATCTCCCTGACCGGCGATACAGGCGTTGAGGGGTTGAGCCATAGCACGGCGGGAGCAACCCTGACCGGCGATACAAGTACCGAGGAGTGGTACCGCAGTACGGTGGTAGCAGTCCTGACCGGCGAGGACGCCGTTTCAGGCCTGGCAGAGGTGCGCCTGCCGCAGACGATCTTCGACACCGAGGGCTGGTATACCGTGACCGGCGAGGTGGAAGACAAAGCCGGGTGGGTGACGGAAGTCAGCCGTTCGTTCGGAATCGACCTGACCCCGCCACAGGGCAGTTTCGATGCGCTGCCCGATTTGCTCTCCGGGACGGTGACACTGGCGGGCGATGCAAACGATGTGCTTTCAGGCTTGCAACGGCTGGAAATCTCCTTCGCGATGGGCTACGAGTGGCAGGAAATTCCCTTTGCCGATGACCGCTGGACTTACGAATGGGACACGACTCAGACCAACGGCGGATACAAGCGCATTTACCTGCGCCTGACCGATAAAGCAGGCAACCAGCGCACCAAAGCCGTGGATGTGCTGGTCAGCAATGCCCTGCCGCAGGCAGCCATCACCGAATTATGGGAGATTACCGAAAGCGGGCAGGTGATGATCACCCCCGGCGATCTGCCGATCCGTCAGGTCTGCCTCGCGATTCAAGACCCGACAGACGCAAACCGCAAGGTGGAATGGTGCGGGGAGCGTGTCGAGGACATCCCCAACCCGGTGCAGTGGGACGGGCGTTTTTCGGACGGGACGCAGGCGGGCCCCGGGCAGTATCCGGTGACGGTGCTGGTAGCGGACATTGCAGGCCGCACGGTCACGGCGAGCGGAGCGGTGATCATCCCTGCTCCCACGCCCACGCCAACGGAAGAACCGACCGCCACAAAGCCGGTGGCAATTGCCGTTCTGCCGACCGCAACCCCGACCCCTACGCCTACGGCAACCCCAACCGAAACGCCAACGGAGGAGGCGGAGGAAGAACCGACCCGCACACCCCCGGCGGTGAGCATGGTCTTGCCGACCCCGCAGCCAACGGTGGCGGTCAAACCGCCCAAATTCGAGGTGCAGGCGGCGGTGGAGGTGATACGCCGGGCGTTGTGGCCGTTCCTGACCCTGATCGGGCTGGCGGCGGCACTGGGCTACTCGGCGATGAGAGATGAACGGCCCAAGGCGATTCGCAAACTGGCGGAGCGCATGGAACGAATCAAACAATTACAGGAGGTGAAGTAATCATGGATTTATGGGCAATCGCAACGCTGGCTGCCGTGCTGATGCTCGGCGCCATCCTGACCCTCTACAACTCCCGCCAGGCGCAAGCCCTGCGGGAGATGGAGCAGGTACTTTCAGACTGGTACCTGATGCAGGTGGCCGAAAGGCGCGAAAAACAGCGTCAGGCGGTCAAGGTGGATGACCCGTTGGTCTGGCTGGGGCAACAGATTGACCTGACCCTGACCGGCGTGGAGCGTCAGCAGGAAGCGGCGCAAGCGGTGAGTTTTCTCACCGACAACGCCACCCGCCTGGTGGTCTCGCCGTTTTCTCCTGACCGGCTGAAACGGGTCTTGAAGCCGCTGGAAGCCCGTAACGGCAAGGTGGCCAATCTGGTGGACCCGCTTCTGGGACGCAATCCCGGTAAGGTGCAGGTCGAGGAGCGCTCGATCCTGAACGCCGGGGAGTGGTTCGATGTCGAAGCCGGGCTGGTTGGTCAGGCTCTTGGTATCAACTGGGGCGAACCCAAGCGGCTGTACTTCTATCGCGTGCCGTTGGCGGAGAAGAAGTAATCATGTGGCTTACAGCGTCCCTTGTCCTGTGGCTGACGGTCTGCGCCGTGCAAGACCTGCTTCGCAGGCAGGTCTCGAACTGGCTGACCCTGCCCGCCTTCCTTCTGGCGGGACTATGGGCGGTCTGGCACGGCGGGGAAACGCTGCTGCTATTCGGACTGGTGACGCTGATCATGGTCTGGTCGTGGCAGAAAGGAGTGGGAGCAGCGGACGGGAAGATAATGGCTGTTCTGGCGGTGTTCATGCCCGCAGGTTTCCTGCTGGCGGTTGTACTCCGGCTACTGGTCGGAGGGTGGTTGTGGATGCGGCACGGGCGGGCGGCTCGCTTTCCCGCCGTTCCCGTGTTTGCCGCAGGCGCGGTACTTTCAATTCCAATTCAATTTCTTTCGGGAGGTTAATTATGTTCGACAAAATCAAACTGTTCTTGCTGAGCCGTGAGGCGAACGACATGGCGAGTACGCCGTAGTCGGTGCGCTCATCCTGCTGGTTGCCCTGGCGGGCTTTCAGGCGTTGGGCGTCAACATCCTGGGCAAGATCATGCAGGTTGCCGCCGGTATCTAAACGGAGGATGGCGATGGTCAAAAGACGGCATGAGGCTGGGAATGCGATGGCGGAAACCGCCGTATCGCTGCCGGTGGTGCTGGTCTTGACCTTTGCGCTGATCAACTTTGCCATTGCCGGTTACGCCTCGGTTGCAGCGGCAAACGCCGCCAATTACGGGGCGCGGGTTGGCTCGGTCACCCAGGGCGGGGCAGCGGCGGCTGCGGCTTCCGCTGCCCATGCCGCCCTGTCCCGTACCATGATCGGCGAGTACTCCGTAGCCGCTTCGGGCGGCGGTCGTCCGGGGTCTATGGTAGTCGTCACGGTCAACTGGACGGCCCCCAATTACATCGGCTCGATGCTGGGACTGCTGGGCGGCGGCGGATCGGTGGAGTTCAAAGGTCAGGCACAGGCCACCTTCCGACAAGAGGGATGGTAAGCGATGACTACGAAAGATAGTAAGAAATTACTATTTCGCCGTAGGGAACGCGGGCAGACGATGCCGTACTTTGTCATCGTCATGGCATTCGTAGTCATCCCGCTGGCTGTGCTGACGGTTGACATCGTGCGGGCGTTGTACCTGCAAGCCCAGTTGCAAGCGGCGGCGGACGCTGCCTGTGAAGCAGCGGCGCAGGCATTGGACACGCCCACCTTTGTCCGCACCGGCGCACGGCAAATCAACCTGGGTTTGGGTGCCTCCTACGCTGCCCAGGCTTTCAGCGGGACGGTGGCAAACAAGGGCATTGTCGGCTATTCGCCTGCCCTGACCGGCATATCGCTGTTATCGCCAACCGTGGCGCGCTGCACCGCCAGCGCCGGGCTGAAACTGCTCATCCCCTCCTCACCCCAATTGACCGTGCGGGTGGTGGCGGTTTCGGAGATGCGGGTCAACCGGCGTTAGGGAGTTTGACGGATGCCCGGGGTCTGCCAAACTCACCTGGGTGCGGGGATCCAAATTCGGCGAAAGGAGGTCTCCGCCCTATGAGGAGTGCAGCCGCAAGTTTGTGGCTGTCTGCCATGCAGGTAGCAGCCGCCCTGTTCGTGGGAAACCTGCTCGCCAAACGGGTACTGGCGATGATCTACCATCTGGTGGTCGGGCTGACCTGGTAGGTGAGCGGCGGCAGGCGCAAGGCACAAGCCAAACGCCTGCCCCACGACACGGGCAGAAAGGAGTGCATTTTGGAGATCGAGATTGACGCAAAAGAGTTTTCGGTAGTGACCACGATTGTGGCTGTCATTGCCCTGATTCTGCTGGGTGTGCTGGGCTGGTTGTTCACACCGGAGGGCGGCAAAGTCCTGACCTACTCCGAGTGGCAACTTCACAAGGCGGAGCGGGAGTACCAGCGAGAACTCCGCAATTTACAGAAAACCTGCGAGGAAATGACGGCGCTGCTGGACAAGCCGCTGGATGCCCTGCGGGTGCAGGTGGCAGCAGACCGTATCCTGAACGATTTGGAGAAAGGCGGCCAGGCCGTCTTGCAGCCCCAGCGGGAGGCGGTGGCTGCTGCGGCTCAAGCCCTGCGTAACTGGGCGATGGGCGACAGTCGTGAGCGGGCGGTGGAAGCAGTAGCAGAAGCCAGCCGCAAGGTGGCGGAGGTGAGCGATGGAAGCCTACCGTGAGCGGGCGTTAGAAGACATCCTCAATGCCGAGCGGGAACTGCGCCAGAACGCCGAGCGAATGGCACGGGAGTACCGTGATCTGGTGCTGGAACTGGCGCAGCGCCTGGCCGGTGAGGCGTTGGAAGCCCGCAGGCGGGACAATCCGGTCATTCCGCAAGTCTGGACGGCGGCGGATTGGACGGCGTTTTGGAGCGGCGTCAGTGTCGGTCAGAACGGCTGGGCGAAGCCGAAGAGCAACGGGCATGAGGCACTGGAACGGCGTATCGTCCAGTTGGAAGGCGAACTGAACGCCCTGCGGGAACGGCTGGAACGAGCGCAGATGGAAGCGGCGCAGGAACGCCGTACCCGTGAGGAGTTGCAGAAGCGGCTGGAAGAAGCGAAGGCAAAGGAAAAGCCGAAGGACACCCAACCGAAGGGCGAAGCCAAACGAACGGCGGAGCGCATCCTCACCCCTGACGAACTGCCGCAGTTGTG
Organism: Bellilinea sp.; assembly: GCF_034432615.1. Classification (GTDB taxonomy): domain Bacteria; phylum Chloroflexota; class Anaerolineae; order Anaerolineales; family Anaerolineaceae; genus Bellilinea. The sequence goes on from NZ_DAOUBL010000242.1 coordinate 7,949, forward strand.
GCGCAGCCTGGTCGAGGAGATGAGCAGGATGGTGATCCCGTCGGCCCCGGAGCGTTTCAAGGTGCAGTTGAATCCGAGAGATTCGACCATCCGCTACCGGCGCAAGGTGCTGGTGCTGTACACGATTGCAAGAGGGGGCATCAGCAGCCGCATGGAGATTGACCGGGTGGTGAGCGTGGTTGAGCAATTGTCCGAACGGACAAACTCGGTGCGCCGTCCAACGGACGATCTGGTGAAAAGCGGTCTGCTGGTGAGCGAGACGATTCGCATGTACAAGCCGTTTGAGACCGGTCTGGCGGTGTACCGGCTCTCGGAGGACGGCAAAGCCCTGTGCGCCTTGTGGGGCTGGCAGACGGTTGAGAACGAATGGGAGCGGCTGATGCGGCTGCACCAGGGAGCGGAGCAGGAAGCGCACACGGTGATGACGCTGGCGTTTGCCCTGCATGCCCGCCTGCGCGGTTGGGACGCCGTGATCCTGCCGGAGGTTGACGGTGCGGCAAAACCCGATTTGCAGGTAGATCGTGGTGGCGAACGCTGGTATGTCGAGGTGGAGCGTGGAGACGGAAGCCGCCGCAAGTGGAAGAACCTGGCAGGGTTGAACGGTGGCAGGGTGGCGTTGTGTGCGGCGAATGTCGAAGGGCGTGAGAAGTTGGTGCGGGACTGCAAGGCGGAGCGGTTGAGCGGCGTGGCCACCGATTTGAAAACGCTCAGTTTCGTTGGGGACGAATTGCGCAAGATGACCGACATTACCCCACAAGAACCCTTGTGGCTGGAACGCTGGTAAGCGGACGGGGGCGGGGGAAGCGTCCCCCTCTCCCGTCCGGGGATCAGCCCGTACCTGGTCTCCGGGGTGGCTCGTTGACAGCAGAATCCGGCGGAGTGGCTGCTCTCCATTTCCCGGCGCGCTTACCCGTAGCGTGTCGGGACGAGGTGGCGGCTGGCTGCCTTCTCTGTCTGCTCATTCGTGAGGGTGGGCAGCCAGAGGGCAGCCAGCCCAAAAAACCACTCGAAAAGGAGAGCAGCCATGAAAAGTCTTGTTTTGTTCCTGTTGGTCGGAGCCGGATTGTACCTCGCGGGGGTGGATTTCGAGACCCTCTTGGGCCTGGACACCGCCACTGTGGATACCGTCCTGCTGGTTGTGGCGGCGCTGTTCGCTGTGGCGTTCGTTGTCCGCATGGTGTGGACGGCGGTGTACATCGGCAGCGGACAGTACGCGCTGGACAAACGGCTTGACCAGTGGATCAAGTAACCGCCGTATGTGTGCCAACACGAGCCACAGACCGCCTGCCCACCTCCCGCAGGCGGTTTACTTTTTTTCTGTTAATCATTGGATTATTTTGACCATCTTACTAATCGATTACGGCATTCCTCAGCAGGTAGCCTTGCACCTGATTCGAGCATTTGTTCAAGAGCTTTCTTAGCCTGTTTCGGCGTAAGTACCTTGAATTCCAACATTTCATCAAGCAACCAGAGAATACCATGAACTTTAAGTCCATTGGCATTTGCCAGCTCACTGAGCCGACGATCTCCCGTTACAAGGATTGTATCCAGCTTTTTAGCGATTAAGAATGCAGCCAAGTCGATTATTGAAAGGTTGCGATAAGATCGGCGTAGTTGGTACAGAATTTCGATTTGATCGGCGGGCAACTCGTATGCTTTAAGTCCCAGCACTTCCAGCGTCTTCCATTCCGGTTGAACGAGCTCTGGAATTGCAAAATCCGGGATCAAAAACTGATAGGGAAGGCGGAAAACCTTGACCAGGACGCTTCCATTTTCGAGATCAATCCAAATGTTGGTGTCAGTGACGAGAACGGATTGCAATGTCATGGTGTTGGAGTGCCTCCGACATCCAATGCAGTTGTAAAGGTCCGCCGAGTAGTTCTTGCGCTCTGGAACGCGAGATCAAATCCTCTGCCAAAGCTCGATAAATAAGACGCTCCATACGATAAGGCTTTTCGTTAGGCAGTGCCTCACCCGGCTCCTGACGATGCCAGCCATTGGCTCGGAAGCGATGGAAGAGTCTCGTAGCGGCATTCTCCGATATAATACCCAAATCTTTGGCTCGGAAGATCCAGGCTTGCATGCTCATACCGTACTTGTGCTTTAGCAAATACAGCTCGTTCATATCCAGTGTAGTGCGCCTGGAACCCAGTTCGAAGCGGGCTACTTGCGTCGGAACCAGAAATGCCCCAACAAACCTGTGACAGGCAGGTTCAGGATCAATCCCTTCTTTTAAATCCAAGATCAAGTGTCCTACTTCATGCCCCAGGTTGAAGCGCTGCCGGTCGCCGGGAAGCTCAGCCTTCGATACGATTACCGGAATACCGTCAGCCATGAAAGTGCAGGAGTCGAAATGCTCAAACCCCGAGACCAACCCCACTTTTATGCCTTGATCTTCAAGCACTTGGGTCAGGTTTTCGATTGGATCAAGACCAAGGTTCCAGTTCTCACGCAATTTTAAAGCGGCGTCTTCTACCTGCTCTATCGTTTGTATCGAATATGAAGGCAAGTTAACTGATCGTTTTTCATCCGGAAAAAGGCTTTCGATCTCCAAGTATCGTTCCAACCACTCTTGAATCCGCATCTGAATGGCTTCTTGCTCTTTTACACCCAACGCGGCGTGTTTGCGATATGCCTGGAGATGGACAGATACCGTATTGGGGCGCAACAAGAAATCAACGGATACATCCAGTGCCTCTGCCAAACGAAGCAAAACACCCGAACTGGGGGTATCCAGGTCACGCTCGTATTTTGAAATTGCCATTGCACTGATCTCAGCCTTTTGTGCAAGGCTTCGTAAGCTCATATAGTTTGCCTTACGCGCCTGCTTGATGCGCTGGCCGATGGTCATTGTTGCCTCCTTTCTTGCTTGTTCAGTATACAGAATAACATATTTTATATATTTTGTAAACCGATTATCTGAAGTTCAGAAACGAGTCAGGACAAGGGATGAACGATGGCGGCGAACGATGCCAAAGCATCCTTGACAATTGCCTGCCACTTACGAGGCGGAAGCCTCCATTTCTATTTGAGTAAGATGAACAAATCGGAATAGCGCTGCCATTTCCTGCCGATTGTATTGGGAATGACGTTGGTGCTGCCCTGTGGTTGGCTTGGCTGCCCATACAGGTGGTCTCGCAAGCCTTCACCGATCAACAGGGTGATGGCATAAACCAACAACCATACCGCCACCATCTTTTCCATGCTCTCCTGCCGCTTGTTCATCAAGCGGCTCATCCCCAGCAGTCCCTTCAAATCCCGGAAGGTTGCCTCGATGTTCATCCCCGTGCACGCTCGATCTCGGTTACGTCGCCAATCACAAACTTGGCTTGCTCTCGAAACAAACGCCACAACACCAGGCGCGGGTCAACCTGCCGCACAAAGCGCTGCAGCCGTTTGTACGCCGCCGCACTGCTCCCTCGCATCTAAGCCGCAATCTCACTCAAGCGTAGCGAGCGCGCTATTTGGATCGCCTCCCCAACCTTGCTAACTTTGGCAGCTGGTATCGGATCATCAAAAAATGTCTGCATGAAAGAACCCAAATGGATAAACTGGCTCATGAGGAGCCCCCTTCCGATAGTTTGTTGCAAACCAGGTGAATTGGTGTTTAGGATCCTTTTGATTCAGATATCCCAACTCATGGCCGTATTTTAGGCTATGTGAGATCCACGATATATTTATTCATTCTTAAGTCTTAATTCCATTGGTAATAACCCATAAAATGAACCTTTGCCTCTGTATCTTTGGAAATTCGGTGCAGAAATTTCCCCTTTTATATTACGGACTTTGATAACATAATTTTCTACAGCAACGAGACGCCATATTCTTCCTCCCAGCACAAACACTTTGTCAAATGTGCCAGCAATCTTTCCAATTTCTAACCCTGAGTCAATATCAATAACCCTATAACTTTGGGGGTCTGGAATATTAGAATGAATTCGCCCTTTTTCACCTAAATTTAATAATTTAGAGGATGGAAAATATCGACTTGCTATAAATTCAACCCATCCATTAATTTTTAAATTGGTCAATATAAGCTTTGAAGTTTCCTTAGAACACAAAGTAGTAATAAGTTGCAAAATCTGTTCTTCGTTTAGACCTTCAGGATTTTGATAAAGATACGAAAAAATTTGCTGTACAGCTACGGATATGTCCGGTTCATATATTTCCTCGGGTAATTCACCGGAAATCGCAGTTTTGAACATTAGATCCATCATGTTTTGTTCCTCTTGGGAGGTTGTAATAACAACTACATTTATCACACCTTGCCTACGGTTTCCTCGGCCAATCCGTTGAAGAAGTGAGGATATACTCCAAGGCGGTTCACAAAGGACAATCAAGTCTATATTTCCAATATCAATTCCTACTTCTAAAGTCGAAGTAGCGACACAAACAGCCAAATCCGACTCTTTCATGACATTTTCGGCTTCTTCGCGCACTTGGCGAGAAAGACTCCCGTGGTGTGTTAAGACAGGATATGGATACCACAATTTTGTAAGCTCTGCTGCTACAACCTCAACCGATTCCCTTGTGTTGCAAAAGAATAGAATTTTATACCAGCGTTTATTCTTAGCCAGACGATACACATCCTCAAATGAGTTCAGAAAACGGTAAGATATTTCTCGCTGCCCTGGCACTTTTATTACTTCAAATTTTCTTACATATCTTTCAGCAACCTGTTCGGGAGAAGACACTGTTGCAGAAAGCAAACAAACAGACAAATTATCTATTTTTACAATTTTTTCAAGCCTGCAAAGGAGAAGACGGAGCTGGTCACCTCGATATGTGTTATCCAACATGTGAATTTCGTCTAGAATTACAATTTTCACGTTCTCGAGCATTCGGGAATGACGACAAATCAGGGAGTCTAAAGATTCTGGAGTAGTGATTAGAAAATTTGGAATACTTTTTTTGGAAAAAAATATTTTATCTCCATGTTTCAAGGCTGTGTCAATACCCATATCCCTTAAGGGACCCTCAATTCTAAAATAAGTATCATTCGCTAGCGCTCGAGTGGGAACAATATACAAAACTGCTAGTCCTTCCCATCTTTCTGATATAAACCTTTCCGCAATTGGAGCAACAACTGCCTCAGTTTTTCCCGAGGCAGTTGGAGATGTCAAAAAAACATTTTTATTATCAAGAATTTTTGGTATAGTCACCAATTGAATTGGCGTAAGCTTGCCAAATCTTGTAAAGAATGGTATCCAAGCATGCCGGAGTCTATTCCGTATTTTTTTTAATTCTTGCGTTTCTGAGTTATTTATCATCTGAACTTTTTTCAATGCCTAGTCTTAGCAGATCTAATCCTTCAACTGAACCTTTTACAAAAAACCGAGTTGTCAAATTTTTATTGATAAGTATTTTGAATACTTTTTCTGAGTCCTGAGAATTTAGTTTAAATTCATAGGCTTCCTCGTATAACCTACACACATGGGCGAAAACCTCACCCATGTGTTCTATTGATAGATGAGTTAAGTTCAATTTAGGGGTGTCCTTAATTTTAACATTATTCCATTCCAGAGAGGTGAATGCAAACAATAGCTTCAGACCACTGGGTTTTTTATATAGAAATGGGATAGATGCTCCTTCTCCAATACCGCAATAATCTAGTCCTGAAAAATAAGGATTTCTCAATAAATTTTCATTATTCCTAGCTGTACCAATAAGGCTACCAATAAAATTTTTTGATTTTTCATCTTGATATGAAGAATGGCTCATTGCTACCGTTTCTGCCTCATCGAAAATCAGCAACAATCCTCGTAATCCTAATTGTGTTGCTGCCCATCCGTAGCTACTAAGCAAGTAACAATAAACATTCGCTGCCGTAAAAGATTTATACAAAGTCGGCACTAGATTAATCTTTTTTACTTCCCTTCCTTCAATCCATTCCCAAAACATATCATCGTTTAGATGATTTCTCATATGCTTTATATAAAAGTTATCCTTGAGAAGATTCTGTGTTGCAACAATTTTAATGAAATCTCGAAAACCTTTTGGCTTTAAACTATTTTTGTCTGGATAAATAAAATTCTTAACCAAGTACTTATACACCAACTTTGGCTGATAGAAAGGAGTTTCATTAGGATCCATCTCAACCCAAGCCACAGCGTAGTCGTTTTGTAATGCATAACTTTTAGCATAATGAATCAGGTGGGTTTTTCCGGTTCCGTATTCGCCAATAATGAATAGAGAACCATCCTCAGAAGATTTTAGCCAATTCATAATCAGCTGAGTTTCCTGATCACGTCCAAAAGTAAAATCTGTAACACAATCGTATGGAACAATTCCCATACGAAATGCTTCAATCATCCGTCGTTTCTTTAGACGCTCTTGAGAATAAGTTGATGTTTTTATAATCTTTCCAGTCATATTCTGTGTTTTTGCTTGGGTTATTTCGGTAATCTTCACCCAACGGCTCATTCCATCCTGGAAAGATACGAGGAGAAGAAAACCATTGTTACGAGTAAGTTTCACAATACCAGAGCCATATCTTGGGTGATTGACTTTCTGAATTGACATTTTTACTCCCCCGGTCTGTTTTACTATTCAAGGTCTTCAAATGTTGGCAATTTTCCTGCGTTTTTGAGAATATGAAATGCCTTAATTACATTCTGAACAAATAGTCGCTTGTATCCAATATCTCCATAACGTTGATCGTAAGCCGATTTTGCAACCAGCGAGATGGTTTCACTTGATAATTGGTGATCCAATTTACAATCATAGGCTATTTCGTAGATTTGTTTTAGTTTATTTCCAACTTCTAATAAGAATGAAATGGGCTCGATTGAAAGTCTTTCCAATTCAATTCTTACTCCTGTGGGGTTAAATGCATCAAAAATCGTTGCTAAACGTTGTTTAAGCGCTTCGTAAATTTGTGTTCGACCTTCAAGAAAATTCTCATCAGGTACTGCATAGAAAATCATCACACTTTGAAAGGCCGTATGCCCACATTCATCAATGATTTCTCGTAAATTATTTAGGTGTAATTCCCGCTGTTTTGTGCTGAGACTGGGAACACGCTCTGCTTCATCCAATAGGATTACTAACCCCGAATAACCGATTTGCCGAACCCACTGCACCAAAGAACGAATCAGAGGGAATGCAGTTGTTTTATCAACTCGTTGTAAGATACCAAAATGCCCATGAATATGGCGATCATAACCATCGCCAGTAAGCCATTGGCATATCTGGATGAACTTTTCTTCTTCATTACACATTAAAGAACGAAAAGCAGATTTTACTGCTTTATCAAAACTCAGGCTCTCCACACCATAAATATTGTCAAGATGGTCAGATAACTGATCCTCTAATTCGTTATTTGAAAATCCCCTTGCAATAAATTCTTTATATCTTGCGCTAAACCAAGAACGGATGAAACTTACAATCCCCTGTTCATAACCCGAGAGTAGCTCATCAGCTGTTAGGGGCGGCCACAAACCCCTCACGATCGCCTTATAAACTAGATCAAGCTGGTGAAAAGGACTCTGTTTAGGACTTAAGGGAACATATGATACAACGAAATTATTTATCCATGCTATGTCTCGAACAGAGTAGAGGAAATGCGTCTTACCTCCTCCGTATGTTCCCACCACCATCTTGAAAGTTGAACCACCTTCCTTTATGAAGGTAGAAAGGTATTCTTCGTCAATAATTGAAAGATACGGATCAAGACCTGCTGTGAAAAATTGAAAACCATACTGTGGCGGGATTCCATTTGCCCCCACAGTGTTAATAATGTTTCTAGCCACTTTTGAGTTAATATCATTGCTCATTTCTTTCCTCCTTGATAGCCAAGTGGGAATAAGTCGTTCCACTTCCATGATCATCCTGAGGTACCCACAAGAAGTCAGAGCGGCGTCTTGTATATTCGCGAGTAGCTACTTTGAGATGAATTTGTGAGGCGAAGAGATTGGTCTGTTTATGTTTTTGTAATCTAAAAAGGTCATAACTAAAATCGCTTCGGCTATAACTCCCCTGATTTATACTCTCTCTGCCTTCTATTAAGGGCGAAGAGGAAATCAAAGCTGAAATCTGTTCATACACTTTAATAATTTGTACAAATTCTCCATGAGACGATCCTTCAATACAGCTATAATAAGCCTTTCGTAGTAGTTCTATAAATTCATCAATAGGTAATTTTGAGCCAATATTCTGCTTTTGCTCATTTATCTGGGAAGCAATTTCCCCGGTAGAAAGGTAGCATTCCGTTAAGATCTCTTGCTTGGGTCCGTACCATATTTTTGCTTTCCCTCGTTCAAAGTCACACTCAATCGTAAAAATACCGGCTTCCAATTTTGGTAAGTGGCCAGATAGGGACAATTCAATTTTTGCCAATTCCTCTTCGAGCTCTGTACCAATCCTTTTTTTAAATTCTTTTTCTGAATTCATTATCTCAGATTGATATTGGCTTACCCAATTCTTTAGATTATCAAGCAAGCAGATTATTTGATCGTTTTTTTCAATTATGTTGAAAATTTTTTTAATTTTAAGTTTAATTTTGAAAAGATTTTCATTGCGGCTTTGTTCCAGATGAGAAACCTCCCTTAGCAAACCAATTATCGTTTTAATTTCATTTTGTTGCTTTTGGTATTCTTTTATTAGTTGCTCTAGTTCCATTTCTAGTTTGTCCTTTCTGTTTTATTTTTGAGAATTTCTTATGAATTATTTGACTAGCAGCATGGTGAAAAATTCCGGTCTCTCTATTTTTCATTCATCATATCTTTGTACCAATCTTCGAAGTCTCCCCTTCTACTTTTTTCATTATTTTGTTTCCGCTTATTGTAATCATTTTTTGCTTTACGAATTTCATCTTGAAGGGGGTGTGTGGGAAGGAATTTATCCCGAATTGGAACAAGATTTTTTCCTTGAGCACTTTGATAGAAAATCTCTCCCTCTATGGTAAGGTAAAAATTTACCCCACCTGGAGGGAATGTTGGTAAAGGATATGACCATTCTGGTTGAATTTGATCAACTTTTCTTAAGATTAACTTTGGTGCTTTCATCTCTTGCTCAATATTAACAGCAACCTTATAAACAGGTCTTGATGTCGCCTGATAGTCTTTATGAAAATTCAAGTAATCATAGGGCAAAATGACCGATTTACGTTGCATGTAATCGCTCGACTCTATATATAACTCGTAAGGCGGAAAACAAATTGAATAATTTTGTTCATGGTGAGAATAAGCACCACCGATTGCAACAGCTAAAATCGGTTCAATGATTTTCTGGTCTGAAAACTTTTTTTCATCAAAGTATTTGGATAACTGTTTTTTTACATAGGGGATTTTGGTGATGCCCCCTATTAAAACAACTCGATCAATATATTCATTAGCCATTTTAAGATTAAAACTTATAATATTACTGGCATTCGGCAATTTGCCATTCTTAGCTTGATCTTTAGTGTGGTAGTATGCATACATTAACCTGCAAGCCCTTTCAGTACACTCCAAACTTTTTTGGATAATATTCGAAGAATCGAGTAATTGTTCAAATGTTTCTCTGGAAATTTCGAACGAAAAGTTACCGAACTCAGGTAAGAGTAGATTATCAGTAATACGCTCGTAGAATGAAAGTTCTTCTTTGTATTTCTTTGCTGTCTGTTTAAGACCGCCTAGAGTGATTGGATCTAATTTCCGATTTAAGCGCTCTACAGGTAAATTCAGATTCTTGGAAATAGACTCTAATAAGTAGTCAAAAATTAAACTGTCGATGTCGTCTCCGCCTAACCAACTTTCTCCATCGGTAGCCAGTACAGTTATTTGCTTGTTTTCGTCAATACTTACAATTGCAACATCAAATGTACCACCACCAAAATCATAAACTAATACATTACCAACAGGTTCTTTTTCAAAACGGGCGAAGGTGTAACTTGATAAAACAGGCTCCTCAATAATATTTCTAATCCTTACACTTTCCATTCCAACTTTATGGGCAACTGAAAGTAAGAGTTTCCTTTGTTTCTCATTAAACCTTGCTCCACAACCAATATTTACAGGAATCAATTCAACATCTTCCTTTGTTAGCTCGATATTATATTTTGACTTGATTGTTTGAATGGCTCGATTCAATACCTCCTGAAGGATTATGAACACTATATCTTCTCGATCGATGGGTTTTTCTCCATCTATAATGACTTTACCCTCCTTATTGCACCGTGAACCCGGTGAAAATTGTCCATTCTTGCATTGAACACCATCACAACCTAGAAACCGTTTTATGGAACGGATAGTCCTTTCGGGATCTCCGTAACTCTCTGCTTCTTCGCCGACAACAACTCTATTTCTCCATTCGCCATCACCAGGTTTAATATAAACAACTGATGGCATCAGGAATGGATTATCGCCCGTTCCAATTGGCAAAACCTCAGGTGGTTTGTTATTAACTTGGAAGGAAATTTCAGTTGTGCTAGTACCAAAATCTATACCCAAACGTATCTTATCTTTCTCAACCGGCACAGAGATCTTAGAATGATTTTGCGAGATTTTTGTCTGAGCATTTTCTTTGAAAGCTGGAATCTCCTCAATAATTGCATTCTTTTGATGTTCGAATTTTGGTTCGTTGATAATTTCTTCTTCTTGGTTTGTCCAATTTTTCCAATCTTTTCCGACACTTTCTCCGTTTTCAATGTCTTTCAGGAGTTGTTTAAGGGCATCTATGTTCAGATCACCAAATAATTCTCGAATTTGGCTTGATATTTGCTTTTTTATCTCTTCTACAATGATCGGGGGAATACTGTTGTCGGCGTTTTGAACAGGGGTATCCAAATCTTTCGGTTTTATGTTGAATATTTTGATAATTAATTTCTTAAGCTTGCTCATCGTTTTTCCTCATCTCATACGATTCTCTTTTTTACTATCGCTGGCTTTAGAACGAGAGATTTTCCTTCTGGGGTATGAATCACGAACCCCCGTTCTTCTATGCTAACCCAATCTCCGTCCTTAACATCCTCACTTGCCAAAACCTTATGTATCTTCGGATCAAATCGGACTTGTTGATTTATTTCTCCGATACTTTCGATATGATATTTCTTCATTAGCCGTAAAAACTTCCAAGTAATTGCTCTTAAGTCCTCAAAAGAGGCATAATTTATCAAAATGTACCGTTCTACTTCTACTACTAGATGAATCAGGTCTAGAAGAATCCGTTTTTGGCTCTGGAATTCTGATTGTTCTTTAGATATCTCAACTAAGCCCCTTAATTCACTAATTACCTGATCCATTTCGCCGATTTTTTTTGATAATTTCTCGTTCTTTTCTAATTCAATTTGGTAATTATTTTTTAATTCGGTTAATTCATTCAACAAAGCAGCATTTTTTTCTTCAGAAAATCTGTAGAACGCATTTACTAGTATCTCATCTCGATAAGCGGTATTGTGTTGGTTATCATGAATCATTTGCCAATATAATTGTTGACGTAAAATATCCACGTCACTTTTCCATGAATATTGGTTATCATCATAAACCCTCAAGAAATCCAAATATGGTAATAATTTTAGCTTTTCAGTATAAGATGAATTTATAGCAATTTCATATACGCATTTTCCAAATTCTTCTTTCATACTTTGGGTTGTTAGTTTCGGGAGCGATTTAAATATGGCTTCTACACAATTGGAAGGGTTCTTGTTGTTTTCTTTTATCAGTCTTAGATATAGCTCAATATTATCTTCATGAAGGTTTTCTTCTAGCAAGGGGATAATTTTGTTTACAAAATCACCAAGTATTTCTTGAGTTGATTTTAGTTCGATTACTCTGAGCCAAAATTTTTGATATTTTTTGCTGGTTAACTCAAGATATACTTGCCAATTGCTATGTTTGCCTAACTCATTCCACTTTCCTTGAAGAGCAACAACCAAACCAACCGTTTCTGTCAGGATGGAATAATCTATCTGGGTTTTACAAATATCATTGACCCAGGAAATAAAATAACGAAAATGCTCATAAAGGGTGTTCCATTCGTCAAGATCAATCCTCATATTAAGAATAATTTTAGAAATAGAGTTTATTCGTCGACTTAAACACGAAATAACGCTCTTGTTATTCAAGTTTTCCTTATTTGGTAAATTTTCTCTAAACCCATATTCTATTAGTTTAAGGAAAATTGTAGGTTCTTTTTCTTCTAAGAACCATTGTTCTACGATATCAATGGTTTTCTTGGTTGCTGCTATGCCAGTTATCAGTAAAAATTTTTCCTTAGTGTTTAGATTATTTTTGTTCTGATATAACGCCATAGAAATTCTTTTTCCTACATCAGGTTCGTATTGATACAGCGGAATATCTAGTTCGATTAGATCAGAAAGGATTATTGTCTGATCCCATAGGTTGAGATCCACTAAATTAAAATAGACACGAAGTCTGAGATTTTGGTCATATTTTTTCGAGTGAATTATCGTTTTCAAAAAGTTTTCAATTGTGTTGATCTGTTCGAGTGATAAAGTTTCTCCTTCTTGTTGTTTCTCTATTGCTATAAATCCATATCTAATCGCCTTTTCCAATCTTCCAGATGTTTTTTCTTTTTCAAAGAGAGCATAATATTGTTCAGCTAACGACTGATATTCTTTGGCTATAGAAAATATTTGTCTTGAGGATTGACTTCTGTCGATTCGCGGATCTTTTTTTATTTTACTTTTTGCTTCTATCCACCATTTATCCCAGTCTGGAATCAGAAATCTTAAGTGATGTCTTAATTGATCTGTTTTTGCTTGGTGATCTTTAAAATCGAGTAGAGTCAGGTAAATAACTTCACTGTGATTGTGTTTTATCAATTCATTGGCTTTTAGAGGGTCATTAAACGCTAAAACTAAAAAGCTGGATGGGTCTAACTTCACAGTGTATGAATTACGAATATAGTTACTTGTCATTTTCTTTTGTATGTACTCTTTACCTACAAAAAAACGAACCTCGTATTCTGGATTGTTTTTATCCCCACTAATTACATCTACATCCAGAATTTTTCCAATCCCCTGTTCTTCATTGTAAATGTATTCCTCTTTCCTAAGTTCCATGGTTAGTGTAAAACCTTTCTTACAAATTTATATATGAATATATATAACCCAAGTTGCCACATAGAGAGGTGAGAGGAAGATGGTACAGGCTAATTTTGGTAAGTTAAGTGTACTAGAAGGATGTAAATTAGGATATATTAAATTATCTCGATTTTAACTCGCTTCAATAACTACCTATAACCTCTTTAGTTATTATAAGTAAACTTGAGTAGTTATCATCTATGAAATTTGACACAAGGACGATGGCTACGTTTGTCAAAAAGAGATTCTCGTCGAAAACTAACAAGTAATTCTGTAATCCCATAACCTTGAGTTGAACTGTGAAGTTCACTTTGGCTATTATCAATTCGCTTTAAGTTATTTATTGAATCGGAGGTTTATGAGATTTTCAAAAGCTCTCTTGGGGTTAAAGGCCCCTTTATAAGAGTTGAAACAGCGAAGATTTTGTTGCTAATAACAAGAGAGTAATGTGTGAAGCAATCTTCTTGTTCGGATAATCTGACAATCCCTCATTATGTCTTTATATGGGTATGCTAAGTATGTCACTTTTCAAGGGGAGAGCGGGGTATAGTCTTTTTGATAAATTGCAATATCGAGAGAATATTTTTATGTCAGTTAGTATAGGAATCTCCTCTTTGAGGAAAAAGGATAAAATTGAAGCACTTAATCCATCTTCAGGCTCAAAACAATTACTGGTAAAGATGATTCAAGACAAACAAGGCTTACTTTGCGTGTCGCAAAAAACAGTCGCACAATAGTCATTGTACGACGCAAAGCACCCTGAAAACCCCTCAAAACCCTCGTTTTTTGGGCTAAAAATCGCCCTAAACTACGTCGCACAATGTTTTTAGCGCAAGGAATGAATACCTTTGTAACCGCAAGAGGGATTGTTTTTCGTTCCCGAACGGCGTATAATATAACTAGTCAGACTGGTTAGATAGGAGGCATGCAATGAACCTCTGGCAATTACAAGATGCCAAAAGTCGTTTCAGCGAACTGGTCGAGCGTACTCTGCGCAACGGCGCTCAGATCGTCACCCGCCGGGGAAAGAAAGTGGTGGTGATGCTCTCCTACGAGGAATACCGCCGCCTGACCGCTCCCCAGCGCAATCTGGCGCAATTTTTGCTCCAATCCCCCCTGGCCGGGGCAGAACTCAACATCGAACGGGACCAGAGCCTGCCGCGTGAGGTGGATCTACAACCATGAGTTACCTGCTGGATACCTGCGTCATTTCCGAATTCACCCGCCGTCAACCCCATCCCAAAGTGATAGACTGGCTGTCTGAGACGGATGAGGAGTTGCTTTATTTGAGTGTCCTTTCGATTGGGGAGATACAACACGGGATCGAGCGGCTGGAAAATAGCCTCCGCAAGGAGGAACTGCACACCTGGCTTGTCGAAGAGATGATCCCTCGGTTTGACGGTCGTATTCTGGTGCTGGACACGCCGACCATGATCCAATGGGGTAGCCTGGTAGCCCGGTTGGAGCGTCAGGGACACAAAATGCCCTCGATGGACAGCCTGATTGCTGCCACTGCCCTGACCCACGATCTGGTATTGGTCACCCGAAATGTTGCAGACTTTCATCGCTGTGGTGTGGAGCTGTTCAATCCGTGGGAGGCATCATGAATCCCATACAGGACTTTCTTTCAACCCTCACCAGCCCGCGCACGGCAGATCGTTACCGGGCGGCACTGGATGAATTTGCCGACTGGTACACCCATACTACCGGCGGGAGCGTGGACTGGAACCTGCTCACCGCCGTTGAGGTCAAGGACTACCTGGCCTACCTGCAAACGGTCGGGCGGTTGTCGCCTGCCAGCGTCAACCTGCGCCTGGCGGCGATCCGTTCGTTCCTGCGGCACCTGGGGCGTAATCTGCGGGTGCGGGGGCCCAAACAGGTCACCCCGCCGGTCAAGGCGCTCTCTGCCCGTGAGTTGGGTAGGTTGTTGGCTGCTGCCGAAGGCGGCACACGGGATACTGCCATCCTCAACCTGATGGCACGGGCAGGGTTGCGGGTTGGCGAGGTGGTGAACCTGCGGGTGGGTGATGTCGAAATGAACGGACGTTCAGGGTGGCTGACGGTAAGAGGCGGCAAAGGCAACAAGACCCGCCGTGTACCGCTGAACAGCGAGGTACGTCAGGCTTTGAAAGCCTGGCTGAACGATAGACCGAAGGTGACGGAGGACTGGCTGTTTCTCTCCCGCAGTGGCAAAGCGCTCTCTGAGCGGGATGTCCAGCGCATGGTGGCGGAGTATGCACGGGTGGCCAGTGTCGAAGCCACTCCCCACACCCTGCGCCACACCTTTGCCACCCGTGCCGTTGAGAAGGGGGTGGATGTTGCAACTCTCGCGGCGATTTTGGGGCATTCCCGCTTGGAGACGACTGGGCGCTATCTGCACCCGACCGCTGAACGGATGCAGGATGCGGTGGAGGGGGTGTGAACTTGAGTTATTCAAACATTACCGTATCCTCATTCCTAACACTTGACACCACAGTATTCAGGAACCTGGTAATACTGGCAGTTTTTATACGACCATCCTTTCTATCTTGAGTGGAAAAATGCAAATCCCTTACTGTTCCGGAAAAGACAACTTCTCCCTCGAAAAGGATAACGACACAATCTGCTATCCTGATGATATCTTCTACATCATGGGTAGTGTAAAGGATCAAGCGCTCTGATAGATTTTGGCGCAGTAAGGAAAACACCCTACTCCTTTCTTTTATATCTAGCCAGCAGAAGGGTTCGTCCAACAAAATTAACTGCGGTTTTCCCAAGAGAGCTTGCGCGATGCCAAACAGGCGTATCTCACCATGAGAGAGGGAAGACAATGGTTTATTAACCACCTTTTGCAATCCCAGGGCAATAATCAAATCTTCCACCTGTTTTGGGGCATTGGATTCTTTAAGCGCTGCAAGGTAGTGGAGAATTTGCTGCCCGCTCAAGTGATTAGGAAAATGTAATTCCTGCGGTAAATAACCTACTCGGCTACGTATCAACTGCAAATTTTGTGCGTAAGAGAGTCCATCAAACCAGAGGTTACCGCTATCGGGGCGTAAAAGGGTTGCCAGACAACGGAGTAGAGTTGTTTTTCCTGAGCCATTTGGTCCTAAAATGGCTACATATCCGGAGGTCAATTGCAGGTTAACGTTTTTGAGCGCAGATTGCGAGCCAAAGGCTTTGGATAAATTCTCAATCACTAGTTCCATGCGTACCTTTCGCTCCTGATGGTTTTCCAAACTAGCAAGAAAAGGATCAAACCAATTAAGGTCAATATGCCTGAACTTATCAAAACTGTCTCAGACGAGGTGACCATCCAGGTCAGCCATAAAGGATTGGGTATGCCTTCGGTAGAGTGCAAGAGTATCTCACGCCAGCCCAGTATTACCATGCTGCTCCATAGTACAAGAGGAAGAACTGCTCCAGGCAAAACACCCCACCGCAGGGTAACATAAAGTGCCAGACCGCTCAAGGTTAATAACGGCCCCAACCAGGCCAGCGCCAACCTCCACAACACAATCTGCGTGCCTTCCAGATGAATAACTAGCATCAAAAGAAAGACAACGAATAAATTCCAGCCAAATACAATAGCCAGACGCGCCATGAGCAACTCGACAGGATGTGTTGCGGTGAGAATTTCTAATTCACGTAGTGTTTGTGTCTCAGGACGAAAGAGGTAAACTATGCTGCCAGCCACCATCAGTGGACTGATCAGTAGAAGCACCAAGGGTAATAATCCACTCCCTTCCAAGAGGGTCATCAAAAAACCAAGCGACAAGACAAACAAGCCGGCTACCCAGAATGAAGTTTCAAACATGATCCACTGACTACGCATTAGACGATACCACTGGGTCCAACTTCGTTTTGGAAGACTAATTGAAGGTGAAAGATGAACTTCAAGGGTTGCTATCAGGCGGGTGCACTGTTCCCTGCTTGGTTCAGGCAGGGTGTAGCTTTCTAGAACCCTCACAACTTCACTCAAATCTCCCAGTTTTTGACGCTGGAATTCGTCCAATCCCGCTACCAACCGCCGATCAATTTCTTTCATCTTGTTTTACCTCTTCTTGTTCCAAAACCTGGCGCGCCGTTTGCAAGCCACGGTAGAGGCGACTTTTAACCGTACCAAGCGGTACACCTGTCACCTCAGCAATTTCTTCGAGCGATAAATCGTGATAAAAACGCAAGATAACTACCTCGCGCTGGGAAAGTGGCAAGTTTTGTAAAAGGAATATGGCTTTTTTTTTCATATCTTCGCGAAATAGAATATTTTCAATCCCCTCTTCTTCGGTTTGCAAGTTTTTGTGCCCTACCCCATCGGGGTCAAACTGTATTTCCCGTTGCACAAAAGCTGAACGGAAATGATCTCGCACTAAATTGCGGATGATCTTAAACACCCATGGTCGAAAGGCATCCGGCGCCTCACCGCGGTATTTTAACAGCCGTATAAATGTTTCCTGACCCAGGTCCTCGGCAATCTGTATATCATTTGTGATCCTTAACCCAAAGGCTAATAGCAATGGGTAATATCGCTCCACCAGCAGGGTAAGTGCCTGTCGATCTCCGCAAAGCACGCGCTGATAAATCACCTCATCGGGTTCGTCATCCATATTCACTCACTTGACTTTCCAGATGTACCAAAGCAGGTTAATTGTAAATGCCCCCACGCCTGCTACCAATAGGAGCACTTGATTCATTACCGCAGAGACACCTGCTGTCGGCCAAACCGGATGAAACAGAAACAAAACTCCGGTGAGTTGTCCATGCGTCTGTAAGTCGATGAACCACCATATCATCACCGAGGCTGCTGCCATCCAGTACGAGCGAGAAAGATGGTTAACCAGCATAGAAACTCCTGTGAGAAAAATCGCTGGGGGAATAGCAAGTATCACAAAGGGGAAAGGATTGAATGCTGGTATTCTCCATAGCACAATGAACGTCAGCATTCCCAGTGCCATCTGCAGTGCCATCAGCGCTAATGCCATCAGTATACGGATAAGTGGCAAACGGAAACGCGGTTCGGGATAGCTCAAACGCAGCTCCTCAAAGCGGGTTTCAGCTTCAATGGACATCAAATGGGCTGCCGCCAGTCCCGAAAACAGTGGCAAAAGGATCACATAAGACACGAGCAGCATTCCGGGGGAAAGTTCATCATACCGTCCCCATATAAGACGCGTTAGCAGAGCATAAGCCGGTATTCCCAGGCAACTCAACAGAACACTCCAGTGTCCGCTAACCAAAATCTCGTACCTGAGCAGCGAATTCATTGGACCGTACCTGTTGAACGAATCCAGGCAGGGAGTGCATCGTAAGGTAGTTCTTCCAACTCGGCTGATCTCCGTGTCATTTCCCGCACAGTTGCAACAATGGCCTGTTGACCGCCTTGCCGATAAATTTCAAGCAGGGCTTGGAGATTTTCGTTGACCACCATGCCATTATCATAAGCGCTTTGCAGCCGGGTGAGCATCTTTTCTGCGTCGCCTTGCTCAGATTGATACAGATTCAGAAAATAGACCACTGCTTCGAAAGCCTGATCCAAACTGGTTATGGGACGATTGTAAGCAGCATTCAATCTTCCTCCCATCATTAACCATAGATCGACCGCAATGGTGCGGGTTACAAAATACTGCCAGGTGTTAGGTTGCTTGACATACCGCTGAGTCACGGTTATAGGATAACCAGCTACTGGTGGCGTATAAGCAGGCAAGCCTCCTTCCTCTCCCAAGACCATCAGGATCAATCCTTCAACATTAGTATTTGTGAAGAAAGGGGCAATGGCACGAAGTGCGCGAGAATAATCGGCGGCCATCTCACGCCCTGGCTCCAGGTCAGCGCGCGCTGTAATCAGAGTTACTTCATCAACCTGTTCCACGACCAAACGAGGAGAAGCCACCAAAAAGACCCAACTGACCTGCTCAGCTGCAAAATAGTTTTCCCCAATCGCAGGGAGATTGGTGGCTACCGTTAAACCAGGATCGTTTCTAATTTGCAAAGAGAAACGGCACGGTTCATGCTGATTAGGGGGCTGTCCGGTTGAAACAGAGACTGGATACCACCTCGCAGCAGGTGTTAGCCGAATGCCGCGTGAATCAATAAAATCGGTTGCCTCCACTACACCATTGGAAATACTCTCCATACGCAAGGCACCTTCATAGTCGAGCGTTAATAGACCACTTTCGCCAGTGGCTAACGGGTGGGGAAAGCGGACATAGATCCAATCTCCCGCGCGCTTGATCTCGACATTAGACTGGGTCAATGAAAAAACAGGATTCAGTTGCAAAGTAAATTCTTCTAGTGGATTCTCCCCTGTATTCAAGATCTCTAACATTGCCCGAAAGTGGGGTAATCTTGGATTGGCCAAATCCATTACTACCTGATAGTCTATGACGCGAAAAGAAACCGGCTCACTCAAGGTCAACTCCTTCTGCTGCTGAAGAGTGGCTCTCTGAATGCCACCCACATAACACATTCCTCCCCAGCCTGCAAGAATTAAAGCCATGGGGAAGAATGTGATAGCGATTTTCGACCAACTATGAAAACGATGTATGGAAATAGTCTGCACCATTACCGCTAGACAAAAGAGGAATAACCCAAGATAAAAGAGATTGAACCATAATGGCTGAGAACCGTAAATCAAGCGCCCCCATACATCCGAATAGAAACTAACCCCTTGACGCATAAAATTCAGTAGACTGGCAGGCGGAAAGCGGTCGGCCAACATGCTCGGGCCGAGCAGAAAAGCCAGCCAAACCGCGGCGAGAATCAAATACTCCCGACGGCCAAAACTCTGCCTGACCAAAAGTACCCAGGCCAGCGCAGTAATAAACGCAATTGTCAGCCCGGCTTCGAAAAGAAAAACCGGCACGCCTTCCACCCAGGATGTGAGTGGCCCTTGATAGACAGCAACGAGCAAAGGCTCAATCAGAAAAAGGAAGAGCGCAACGAACCCCGCCGCCCAGCGTCCAGCGATCACCTCAAAGCCTGTCGGATAGGTTTCCTCTAATTCTTGAAATCGAAAACGTTTTGAACGGGAAGTGCTGATCCCTGCCATGAATAAGCCAATGAGTGAAACTAACCCGATTGCCAGTCGCCCAACCGTCGTTTCGAGCAATGCCTGCGCTGAACGGTTATCCTTTCCAACAAATAGTTGGTAGAACAAAGCGCCCCAAAGCATATGCAACAATGGGTATAGCCAGTTGATTACTAACAGTTTCAGTTCGGTACGAAAAGAAACCAGAAAACGAGAAAACATCCCCTTAAGCATGGCTTTCCTCGCGTTGTTTCTGATGATTCTGAATCACTGCCATATATCCATCTTCAAGGCGAGGGGCAAGCGGTTGCGCATCTGCCTGCGGCGGGTCGCTAGCCAGCAAACGTGCCTGGACTGTACCATCTGCTATTTGAGTAGCCAGAACGGTATAACGTCTTTCCACTTCCGGCCATTGTTCAACGGGGACTTTTACTTGCCACACTATGTGACTCGCCCGAGCTGCCAACTCAACTGGACTACCGCTGAAAACCAGTCTGCCTCGCTCCAACACTACCAGACTATCGCATAGCTCTACATCCGCGACAATATGAGTGGAAAGCAGTACTGTACTCTTTTTAGACAAGCGAGCCAGCAAATTACGAAAACGGATACGCTCTTCAGGATCTAGCCCGGCGGTAGGTTCATCTACAATCAGCAACTCAGGATTCCCTAACAGGGCCTGAGCGATTCCCAACCGTTGACGCATCCCCCCCGAAAAGGTGCCCACCTTGCGATGGGCTTGGTCGAGCAAGTTCACCTCGGCAAGCACCGTCTCCACTTGTGATTTGCGTTGACTTTTGGAAACATTTTTCAGAATAGCAATATATTCCAGCAATTCAAATGCCTTTAGACTAGGATAAAAACCAAACTCCTGTGGCAAATATCCCAACCGCTGACGAATATAGGCTCCTTGACGAAGGGCATCCAAACCGCCAATTTCAACCTTTCCACGGGTTGGTACAAGTAAAGTAGCTAGAATGCGCATGAGCGTGGTTTTCCCGGCACCATTCGGTCCTAACAAACCAAACATACCACCGGGAATATGCATTGTAATATTACTTAAAGCTTGGAAGTTACCATACTCCTTGGTTACTTCTGTTAGGATAATTTCCATCGGCTAACCCCATAGATAAGTTTTGAAATCGTTTTATCAATACAACGAGAGATAAAGCAAAAAAGTTTAACTTTGTGGAAAGAACTCTCTTTTATATGAGAAAAACTCAAACCAATTGTTCATAAAACCTGTGGTCGGTTTTACTCTATGCTCGCTGTATGGAACAACACACTAAACGTAATCGTCACATACTCGGCGGTGAAAGTCGAGCAATGCAAGACACTGCCGGGATGGTTTAAAAATGCTCTGTGACACAGGCGGAACAGAATACAGAGAATCGCTTGCCGATAGTGGTATTGTGTGAAGTATGCAAACGCCACACAGGTGATCTGTTGCTACTATGCTTGCAAGATCTGAAACGCTTGCTTTACCAACAATTTTGAAAGCCACTTGCGCCAAAACGTAGATTTTGCTAGAATACGGTAAGGAGCGTCCACCAGACCCTCCGCCTGAAACAGCGTCAAACCGGCTTACAAAGCCCGTTGGACGAATGCGAAAGCATTTGCCAACGGGTTTTTTCGTTATCGGCTGGCGGACAAGCCGCCTCTTCGGGTGCAACTCCCAGACAGCCACTTTCCACCGGCTGACAAAGCCCGTGGCGGGACTTTAACAACGATGGGCAGGTTCACCATTTACCCGCCGATTTGTCCA
>NZ_DAOUBL010000243.1:0-15847 GCF_034432615.1 Bellilinea sp.
TGCGCCGGTTGAGCATCCAAACTGCGCGCTGAAGCGCTGACGCAGGTGCTGCGTCCGGTCCGCCAAATCTTTCAGCCAGCCGATTTTCCAAATCTGCTGGTCGGTTTGGATTCGCCCGATGATGCGGCTGTCTGGCGGGTGGATGATCAGCGCAGTCTGGTAATGACCACCGACTTCTTTACCCCGGTAGTGGACGACCCTTATGATTACGGCGCCATTGCTGCCGCCAATTCCCTCTCGGATGTGTATGCAATGGGCGGTACACCCTTCCTTGCACTCAATATCGCCGCTTTGCCGCCGGATTTACCGGTTGAAATCAGCAGCGAGATCATCCGCGGCGGTGCCGAAAAAGCCCGCGAAGCCGGCGTGGTCATTGCGGGGGGGCATACCATTCAGGATAAGGAACCCAAATACGGTCTGGTGGTGCTGGGGTGGGTGGAACAGGCGCATTTGCTCACCAAGGGCGGGGCACATGTCGGTGATCAGCTGGTTTTGACCAAACCACTTGGTTTTGGGGTCACCACTACCGCGCTCAAGCGGCAAATTGCTTCCGCTGAGGACGTAGAAGAAGTAGTCAACTGGATGAAACAGTTGAACCAGCCGGCTGCCCAACTGGCGCGTGAATTTCAACTACGCGCAGCCACGGATATTACCGGCTTCAGTTTGCTGGGGCATGGACTGGAGATGGCACTGGCGAGCGGCTGCGGCTTTCGTTTGAACTTTGAAGCCATCCCCTTCGTCTCCTGTGCGCGCAAGTACGGCGAGAAGTGGACTTTTCCCGGCGGCGCAGCCGATAACCGCCTGTACTTCAGCGAACATATCCGCTTTGCGCCAACGCTGGATGAGGTCAGCCAGATGCTGTTATTTGACCCTCAAACTTCCGGCGGTTTATTAATCGCCGTTCCGCCGCAAAAACTGAATGATTTGCTGAAACGGGCAGAACAAATACACCAGCCGGTTTGGGTTATCGGTGAAGCAATCGAATGGACAGGCATTGAAGTTGTTTGATTTCGCCAGCCTGAATGACTTAAACTTCAACTCACGGCGGTCGCCTGTATTGGGCAGGCAGGGCATGTGCGCATCCTCCCAGCCGCTGGCAACCGCTGCCGGTCTTGCAATTTTGCGCCGCGGCGGCAATGCGGTGGA
Organism: Bellilinea sp.; assembly: GCF_034432615.1. Classification (GTDB taxonomy): domain Bacteria; phylum Chloroflexota; class Anaerolineae; order Anaerolineales; family Anaerolineaceae; genus Bellilinea. The sequence continues at coordinate 1,147 of NZ_DAOUBL010000243.1, forward strand.
TGCCGCTATTGCTATGGCGGCAGTTTTGAATGTCACCGAACCCGGCTCGACAGGATTAGGGGGTGATTGTTTCGCTCTGGTCTATGAAAAGCAAAGCCGTTCGGTGTATGCTCTGAATGCTTCCGGACGTTCCCCCGCAGCCCTGACGCTGCAACGCCTTCAGCGCGAAGGTTTGGGGGATAATCTTCCGCCGTTGCATCCCTATACCATCACCGTGCCGGGGGCTTGCGCCGGCTGGTGCGACTTGAACCAGCGCTTTGGACGCCTGACGCTTGCCACAATTTTTGAGCCGGCGGTTCACCTGGCAGAACAGGGGTTTCCGGTTGCGCCTTTGACCGCCTACTACTGGCAGCGCGGGGTGGAAAGATGTTTGCGCCATGCTCTCAATGGCGAAGAACTCACCCTTGACGGGCATGCCCCGCGCCCCGGTGAGATCTTTCGTAATCCCGGCCTGGCACGCACATTGAAAACGATTGCAGAAAGCGGAAAGACCGCTTTCTATCAGGGTGAAATTGCCAGAGCAATCGTCGAGGCGGTGCAGCAAGCCGGCGGCTGTTTGAGTGAAGCCGACCTTGCCAGCCATCTCAGCACGTGGGAACAGCCGATTTCCATCGAATACCGTGGGATGCGCATTTGGGAATGCCCTCCCAACGGGCAGGGTCTGGTCGCCCTGCTGGCGCTGAATCTTCTGGCAGGCTTCGAGCTTTCCAGCCTGCCGGCGCTGAGCGCCGACCGGCTGCATCTGGAAATTGAAGCCATGCGGCTGGCTTTTGCGGATGCCTTTCACTATGTAGCCGACCCGGCTTTTACCGAAATCCCGTTACAAGCCTTACTCAGCCCGGCTTACGCCGAACAGCGCCGTAAAAGGATTGATCCGCAGCGGGCAGCCAAAAACGTCCAACACGGCCAACCGATGAGCGCCAGCGATACCGTATATCTATGCGCAGTAGATAGCGAGGGAAATGGCTGCTCCTTCATCAACAGCAATTACATGGGGTTTGGAACCGGCATTGTTCCCCGCGGCTGGGGATTTTCCCTTCAAAACCGCGGGCATAATTTCAGCCTGAACCCCACCCACCCCAATGTGCTGGCACCCGGCAAACGCCCCTACCACACCATCATCCCGGCACTGGCAACCAGCTCCAATGACGAACTTTTTGCCGTATTTGGTGTAATGGGCGGCTTTATGCAGCCCCAGGGACATTTGCAGGTGGTAACTGCTCTGCTGGATGACCATCTCGACCCGCAAGCCGCCCTCGACCGGCCGCGCTTTTGCATTCAAGCTGAAAACAGCCCGGCGGTGGTGGCTTCGGAGGAAGGCATCCCACCGCAAACCATCCAGGAGTTACAGAGCATGGGACATTCCGTTGAAACGGTCAGGGGTATGGGGCGAGCTTTGTTCGGACGCGGGCAGATCATCTTGCGTGATTCAGAAACGGCGGCTTTATGGGGCGGAAGCGATCCGCGCGCGGATGGTTGCGCTATGCCGCTCGGCTGAAGTAAAATATAGAACAAATGGTTGAAGTCAGTTCACATCTTCAGGGAATTTTAGATACCCTGCCCAACAAACCCGGTTGTTACTTGATGAAAGATGCCGAGGGGCAGGTGATTTACGTCGGCAAGGCAATTAACCTGCGCAACCGTGTGCGATCCTATTTTCACAGTGGTCAGGATCAGGACTTAAAAACCCATCAGTTGGTTCAACGCATTCGCGATATCGAGTGGATCGTGGTCGGCTCTGAGCTGGAAGCCCTGATCCTTGAGATGAATCTGATCAAGAAGCACCGCCCGCGTTATAACATCCGCCTCAAAGACGATAAACGCTACCCCTACATCAAAGTTCATTGGGCTGACCCTTTCCCCAAAGTAACGGTCACCCGCCAGATGGTACGGGATGGCTCACGTTACTTTGGGCCCTACACCAGTGTGTGGGCAGTGCATCAAACCCTGGATGTATTGCGACGCATTTTCCCCTACCTGACGTGCGACCGCGTCATCACCGGCAAAGATGAACGCCCCTGCCTGTACTACGATATAAAGCTGTGCAGTGGTCCGTGCATCGGCGCAGTAGATCAGGCTTCCTACCGGCAGATGATCAGCGATTTGTGTGAATTTCTCGAAGGCCGTACGGCTGCAATTGTGGAACGTTTACGCAGCGAAATGGAACAGGCTGCTGAAGAATTGCGCTTCGAGCGGGCTGCTGCCCTGCGCGATCAAATTTTCGCTATTGAACGGGTTGTGGAAAAGCAGAAGGTCATCAGCAACGATCAAATCGACTCGGATGTGATTGCCATTGCCCGCGACAACGGTGAAGCGTGTGTCCAGGTTTTTTTCATCCGTGCCGGTAAACTGATCGGGCGGGAATACTTCATCCTGGAAGGGGCGATGGGAGAGCCGGATAAGGAAGTCATCGAGGAATTCATCAAACAATTCTACGCCGAGGCCGCCAGCATCCCCCAACAGGTATTGCTGCCTCAGGAAGTTGAAGAAGCCCAGATTATCAGCCAGTGGTTGCACAATCGGCGCGGCGGTCAAAAGGTGGAGTTAATCGTCCCGCGCAACGGCCCACCGCACGAACTGTTGCAACTGGCCACCGAAAACGCGGTTGAAACCCTGCGAGCACTCAAAGCCCAATGGGAAGCCGATACCAACCGTCAATCGCAAGCGCTGGCAGAATTGCAGCAAGCGCTCGGCCTGGCGCACCCCCCCAACCGCATTGAATGTTACGACATCTCAAACACTCAAGGTACAGCGGCTGTGGGCAGCATGGTTGTTTTCGAACAAGGGGTTCCCCGTAAATCGCTTTACCGTCGTTTCAACATCCAAACAGTCAGCGGTCCGGATGACTTTGCCAGTATGGAGGAAGTCCTCACTCGCCGATTCCGCCGCTATCAGGCTGCTCAGCAGGAACGCGAAGCGCCCGGCGCAAAGCTCGATCCTGCTTTTGCCTTGCTTCCGGATTTACTGATTGTTGACGGCGGCAAAGGGCAGCTCTCCCGTGCGGTATCCGTACTGCGAGCCTTTGAATTGCAGGATAAAGTGCCGGTGATTGGTCTGGCAAAGCAGCAGGAAGAAATCTTCCGCCCGGCTCACAAAGAATCATTGATGCTGTCGCGCCATTCTCAGGCGTTATTCCTTATCCAGCGCATCCGTGATGAAGCCCACCGTTTTGCTATCACCGCCCATCGTAACCGGCGCGGTAAAGCCGGGCTCGTCTCGCGGCTGGATGCAGTCCCCGGTATTGGACCGGCGCGCCGCAAAGCGTTGTTAAAAAAATTCGGCAGCATCGAAGCCATTCAACAGGCCAGCCTGGAAGAGTTGATGAGCGTGCAGGGAATCAACGAAGAAACCGCCATGGCTTTAAAGACCATGCTGGATTAATCGTTTTATTTCACCTCAAGAGTGCGGTTAAGCGGTTGAAGGGGTTCTTCCTGCAAGTTGAGCAGGCGGGTTGAAAATGCCCATGTAATCAATCCCAGACTCACACCAAACCAAAGGGTTGCCAGGCGGATAATGACTGTCGCTGCTGAGGCAATGGCGGGCGCTGCTCCACCAACCAGCACCAGCATACCGGCAATCGAGGCTTCAGAAGCGCCCAAACCACCCGGCAGCGCCGAAACGGCTCCAACCACGGTTGAAAATGCCAGAATAAAGACCGCGTTGGAAAAAGTTTCTAAATTTGCCGGCATTCCCAGACCGGTGAGGATTAAATAAAAGCCAATTCCCTCGCCAAACCACGATACCGTTCCCAACCCTACCCCCACCAGTGCCGCCTGAGGACGAAAAAGAACAAAACTGCCCTCATAAAACTCGCGCAGGGCGGGAACGGCTTTGCCAATTACGGGCAGCCGCCCGGCGAAAGCCAGAATTCCCAGTGCCAGCGGTCGAATCTGAGAAATTACGATGCCCACCAGCAAAACGCCTAAGATGATGCTGAAGGCAGGCCAGTACTGTGGATGAGCAATGACTCCCAATACCGAGAGCATTAATACGGCCAGGCCGTCGCTGACCCGTTCGGCAACAATCAACGAAACACCGCGCGCCACCGGAAGTCCGGTTTGCTGTTGCAGCCAGATTCCTTTGAATACTTCACCCACTTTGCCGGGGGTCACTGCCAGCGGAAAACCGGCCACAAATATCTGCAAACTGCGTTTCCATGCAAATCCGCGCACTCCAACCTGATTTAGGTAGTACTGCCATTTGATGAACCGCAGGGTGTAATTGAACAGGGTGAACAACAGCGCCAGCGGAAAGAGGCGCCAGTCAAAGCTCTGCAGCAGTGCGCCAACTTCACGAATATCCCCCAGCAAAGTCAGGCCGACCATCACCGCAATCCCCAGCAGCAGACCTGGCACCATTTTCCGCAAAATAGAGGACTTTTTTAAAGATTGATCTTCACCAACCGAAGCGGACATGCCCCCGATTATACCCGAACAATACATCAAGTTGCGGATACGCCGAGGCTGAAGAATGGGCATGGTATAATAAAAATATCTTGTGGCTGTTCTGTGAACCATCATCGCTCTCAAGCCGACACCCCCACATCAAAAATTTGCAGGAGGAGAAACGTGAAACGCTCAGTCTATTTGATTCTGTCCGCTTTATTTCTGGCTGCGCTGGTATTAAGTGCGTGCCAGCCGGCTGCCACACCCACCCCGGCCCCACAGGAAGGTTACCCTGTCGAACAGCAACCTCAACCAACCGCGCCGCCAAAAGAAGCCTACCCCGCCCCGGCGAGCAGCACCCTGCGGGTGGCAACCGATGCGACTTTTCCACCCTTTGAAATTGTAGATGAAACCACCAAAGAATTGACCGGCTTCGATGTCGAGCTGATGAAAGCCATTGCCCAAAAAGCTGGTTTTCAACTGGAATGGAGCAATCTGCCCTTTGATTCGGTGCTGGCGGGTCTGGCACAATGCCAGTTTGATCTGGCAATCGCTGCCATCACCATCACCGATGAACGCAAGCAGCAAATGCTCTTCACCGACCCCTACATCAACGCCGGGCAGATTGTGGTCATTCGCAAAGGGGACGACAGCATCAAATCCAAAGACGACCTGGCTGGCAAGACGGTAGCCGCCCAACTGGGCACCACCGGCGAGATTGAAGCCCGCAAGATACCGAATGTCAACTACAAACCATACGATACCTACGATCTGGCATTCCTCGACCTTGCCAATGGTCAGGTGGATGCGGTCATTGCCGACTATCCCACCGCGCTGGGCTTCATCGGGCAAAATCCGGAAAAGTTGACGACTGTTGGTGAGGTATTCACCGATGAATCCTACGGCATCGCCATTTGTAAGAACCGTGAAGATCTGGTCGCTCCGCTCAATGCGGCTCTGGCCGAACTGAAAAATGAAGGCGTGATCGCCGAACTCGAGATGAAGTGGCTGGCAGGTGAATAAACTTCTTTTTTGATAGAATGTGATGCACGGGCAGATGGCTGGTAAACTCCAAAGACGGCCGCTGCCCGTGCTTTTTTGAAACTTCTGGGAGAATGGATACACGGTTCAAGGAGGCTTCTCCACATGCAAATCGCTAATCCCCCGCAGGCAAGCTCAACCGCACGAAAAACCAGCATAGACCAGTGGTGGCTGCTGGTCTTTGCTGTCATTGCACTGATTGTGATATTAGTCATCGCGCAACCAGATCCTTATCGGCGCATTCTCGTCTTTGTAGAAGATGGTGTCTGGGTCACGCTGCGCACGACCATGATTTCCTTCTTTCTGGTACTGATTCTGGGACTGGTAGTCGCTCTGGCGCGCCTTTCTAAGTTATGGTTATTGCGCGGAATTTTTACCATTTACGTTGAAATTATCCGCGGTATTCCGGTGCTGGTGCAGTTGCTCTTCTGGTATTTCGCTTTTCCTCCCATTATTCAAAATTTGGGAACTTCATTGAACAGTCAGGCGTTAATCAATTACAAGGCTGACCCGAACTTCATGGCCATCCTTGGGTTGACCATCTGCTACGCCGCCTACATGAGCGAAGTGTACCGCGCCGGTATTCAAAGCATCCCCAAAGGCCAGATGGAAGCAGCCCGCAGTTTGGGAATGACCTACTTTCAGGCAATGCGTTATGTCATCTTGCCGCAAGCAATCCGCGTCATCCTGCCCCCGGTAGGCAACGAATTTATCACCCTGCTCAAAGATACCTCCCTGATCAGCGTGGTGGCTGTTTCCGACCTTACCCGCCGCGGTCGCGAGTTTATGGCATCCAACTTCATCCCGATTCAACCCTGGATTATGGTATCCTTGCTTTACCTTGTCATGACTCTCATCTCGGCGCGGGTCGTTCACTACATTGAACAAACAACCAAAATCGAGAGGTAACCCCCATGACCTCTGAACCCATTATTCACATCGAAAATGTGCATAAACGCTTTGGAAACGTCCACGCGCTGCGCGGGGTGAATCTGGATGTCTACAAAGGCGAAGTGATTGTCATCATCGGCCCATCCGGTTCGGGTAAATCCACCTTGCTGCGCTGCATTAACCGGTTAGAAGAATTCGACGAAGGCAGAATTGTGGTGGACGGCATTCCGCTGGATACGGCTGCCAACATCAACGCCGTTCGCACCGAAGTCGGCATGGTCTTTCAGCAATTCAACCTCTTTCCGCACCTGACGGTGCTGGAAAACATTTTGCTGGCCCAGCGCATCGTCCGCAAGCGCAGCAAAGAGGAAGCTACCCGCATTGCCGTGGATTTGCTTCACAAAGTCGGCATTCCCGAAAAAGCCAATAATTACCCCATCCAGTTGTCCGGCGGGCAGCAGCAACGGGTAGCCATCGCCCGCGCGCTGGCGATGAACCCCAAAATCATGTTATTCGATGAACCCACCAGCGCGCTTGACCCGGAAATGATCCAGGAAGTTCTGGATGTCATGCTGACGCTGGCCAGAGAAGGCATGACCATGGTGGTCGTTTCGCATGAAATGGGTTTCGCGCGGGCGGCTGCCCATCGCGCCATTCTGATGGATGAGGGTCAAATCGTTGAAGAAGCACCGCCAGATGTCTTGTTTACCAACCCAAAACAGGAGCGCACCAAATCCTTTTTGAGCAAGGTGCTTCATTGAACCCAACCGAAATTATGTTTATTTCGCTTTGATTTTTGTCCCGCGGCAAAGGTATAATCAGTATCATTCGCATTCTGAATACCCACACTCACCCTTCACAGGCTCATGAACCACACTTCCCCTACTCTCAGCCCAGCCCAACGCCGCCCGCTTCAAAGCGCGGGGATTATCCGGCGTGTACTGGCTGTGCTGGCAGTATTCTTCATCCTGAGCCTGCCGCAATCTACCCGCGCCCAAACCATCCAGTCCACCAGTTTAACCTTACAGGCTCCCGCAGCCTGCCCGCCGGCCGGATGCGCCGCCGGTCAGACCCTCAACGTGCGCGCCTCATTCGACCTGACCGCTTACCTGCCGCCACCCGACGCGAATGTGCAGTTATGTATCTACACCCCCATCAACTGGTCAGCAACGGATTTGCGCATCGGGTTGACTGGCGGTGTAACCGGCAACCCTTACCAGATGGGGATTACCAACTGCTCCGCTCCACCGACTGGTTATAATCTGCTGGGCGGTGTTCAAACCACCCTGGCCGTAGGGGCGTTTGGCGACTGGCTGGATTTTTCTTTTCGTATCGGTAACACAGCCACCGCTGGCGGTTCGGTGCTGACGCGGGTGCTGGAACGCACGGCCGGCGGATGGCAGCAAACCAGTCAGGCATTTTTGGGCATCAGTGTTACTGCCACTGCCGATGTGGTTTATGTAGCCAATGATGCTGCAGCCTGCGGCGCCAGTTCGCCATGTTACATCAACTCCGGAGAAGATTTACCCGGCGGGCTTGGCACAGGTTTAAAAGACGCGATTGACTCACACCCCCTGCCAGGTCAGCCGGCAACCATCCTGATCACAGGAAATTACCTCATCAAGAACAATGCCGTGCTGGTGGATAAACCCCATATCATTCAGGGGGTAAACGACGCGCGAATCACCTACCTGGGCACATCCTGCAGCCAGCCCATGCTGCGGATAACCGCCGGGGCTACCCTGCGCGATTTGACCATCAACGACGGAACATGCAGCTCAACCAGCCGCAGCCTCGTTCAGGTGGAAAGCCCACAAACCGTGAGTTTAATTTCCAACGATCTGACCGGCGGTCAGGATGCGGTTCGGATTCTGGATAACAACGGCGATGTCATTCTCCAATTCAACCACATAACCGGCAACAGCGGTTACGCAATCTGGCGGGAGGCAGGAGCGGGCAGTGGAAAGGTTCAGGCCGTTGCCAACAATTTTTATGCCAACCGCAGCGGTTTTCAGGTGGAATGCAGTGACAAAGGCCGGGTGGATCATAACTTTTGGGGGTTCGGGGTGGACCCGCTCACGGCAATTTCACAGTGTACCTTCACCGCGGGTAAGCGCTTAGGTGCACCGGCTCTGCCGCGCAGCAACGCCCCCGGTGTAACTGCTGAAAAAGTGACGGTTACATCCACCAAAACCTACACCAGCGACGGGAAGGTTGCCTTTCAACACGCCCCATCCGACAGCGATTTTGACCTGTTCATCGTTAATCACGGCTCCGGCAGCCCGGATAATGTCCCCTTCACCGGCGGTATGCCGGGCAGCCTGACCGCCTGCTCGAATTATTATGATATTTTCCTTGCCAGCGATGTGACCCTTCCACCCTCCTTACTCGATTTGTTCTTCCGCTACGATTCCAGCACGGGCTGCACTGCCACGATTGAAAGCACTGCCTATTGTGGCAGCAACGACCCGGCGTTAATTCCTCTGTGGTGGTACGACCCCGTTGCCAATATAACCGATGGCTGGGATACCACCGCCCAAAACCCGGCTGGCAGCGGTGCGGCTGGGGCAACCGGTCAAACTACCATTTGCAATCCCGTTCTCAAGGAAATTCAGGTTTCCATTGACAGCAGCGGCCGGCCCAACAGTACTGATGATCTCAACTTTACCCCCTTTGTGGTGGGTTTGCTCCCCCTGCCATCCAGTGTCATCTTCAGTCAGTTTAGCGCGATTGCGGGCAACACGCAGGCAGCCGTTCAATGGACGACCGTCAGTGAGGTCAACACCAGCGGTTTTTACCTGCTGCGAAGTGAAAGCGAAAGCGGTGGTTTCAGCCGGGTCAGCCCGTTCATTCCACGGCGCGGTTCCGGAATCGGCGGCGCTTTTTACGAAGTGGTGGACAGCGGTTTGACCAACGGCACCACCTATTACTACCGGTTAGAAATCATCAGCACCACTCAGGAATCATCCTTCAGCGGGGTAATTCGTGTGGTACCCCAGCAAGCCACGCCGACTTCAACCGTAACCTCCACGCCGACACCTTCATCCTCACCCACACCGACCGCCACAGCCACCTCCACCCCCACTCCAACAGATACCGCCACCTCGTCGGCAACCCCTACCGCTACCGGGACTCAGTTCACCTCCACTCCAACAGTTTCACCGACTGCTACGCTGACCTTATCACCCACCATCACCCTGACCGGGACAATTACCCCAACCCGCACAATTACCTTTACCCTCATCCCCACCCGAACTCGAACCCGTACACCGGTGATTTATCCAACGGTGGACTATCGCTCACCCACTTTACCCCCTACCCGAACGCGCTTTCCGACCCGAACCTTTACACCCTTTGGCGGCACTCCCGGCACCGCCACCTCCACCCTAGAAGGCTACCCGGCACCACAAGGAACCGGCAGTATAACCCCCAACCTGACCACTAGCCCTCAGCCGACTTTCCCGCCGGGCAGCGGTTACCCGATTGGTGAAGGCACACCCACGCTGCCCACCGGGGAAGGCTACCCACCACCCCCTGAACCAAATGAAACCCGCTCCACCAGCGGGGTTGAAACCCCTTCACCGCAAAGTACAACGTGGACGGCAACCGCCTCTGCTACAGGCTCTCCCACCCTTCCGCCGCCTGAGGGTCCCAAACCACCTCTGGCAATCTCCTTTATGAAAGAATACTGGCAATATTTCCTGGGGGCATTGATTGCCGAAATTCTGATTGTTGCGGCGGCGGGATTTTATCTGTACCGTAAAGGTTTACTACGCTTTCCTTTACTGAGGAATAAAAATCAGGCTGACCAATAAACCATCATTCTGTCGAAGCGTTTTTTGACAATTGGCCTCTTTTATGCTATTCTTTGCACCTGTAAGATATCTCACAAACTCTCAATCCAATTCCTGGAGCAGGTATGCAGCGCGAGCGCATCTCTGAAAATGTTTACTGGTTTCAAAGTGAAATCTACGCTCAGGTTACTGCAGGGGCAATCACTGGCCCTCAATGGGCGGTGGTGATTGATACACTGGCAACCCCCGAAGAAACCCTCACCATGCGGTCTTTCATCGAAGAAACCCTTGGGGTACCGGTACGGTATGTCATCAATACCCATCATCATGCCGATCACACCTGGGGAAACTGTTTCTTTCCCGGCGCGACGGTCATTTCGCACGCTCTCTGCCGAGAATTGATGGAACTGCGCGGACCGGCCTCGTTGGAGTCGGCTCGCCGGCAAAATCCCGCTTTCCGGCAGGTAAAACTGGTCTATCCCCATCTCACCTTTGAAGGGGGCGACCTCTCTTTGCGTATTGGCAAAAAGAACCTGATTCTGACCCATACCCCCGGTCATAGCCGGGATGGGATTTCGGTGTTGGTGGAAGAAGACCGCGTTTTATTTGCCGGGGATGCCTTCTTACCGCTGCCCTACGTCGTGGATGGCGATCCCGACGTTTTGAGCGAAACAATCCGTAAAATTGGCAAAATGGGACTGGAAAACATCATCCAGGGTCACGGCGACATCATCCTGCGCGGCGAAATTGATGACGCCGTACAGGAAAACCTGAACTATCTGAATAACGTGCGAAAAGCCGTCCGTGCCGCTGTCCGGCGCAAGAACCCGTTAGAGGTTCTTTCGACGATTGATATAGAATCGTGCGGAAAGAGCCGCGTTTACCTCGGCGGCCTTGCGGAGGAATTGCACAAACGCAATGTGCGTTTTCTTTTCAAACAGATAGCCGCCGAAGAAGGCGTGGTTATCACCCCGGCCGATTAAAGACCTTTGCGGGCGTGTTCCTGTTGATGGCGGTTCGCTTTGAGCGAACCGTTTTCCATTTTTTTACTATTCTCACTTTGCAGTTCTTTGCGTTTTTGCAGATATGCCCGCAATCCAACCGCCCGTTCGGTGCCGTTGCGTAAGCGCTCAATGTTGGGACGCAGCGACCACAGCACCGCAGCCAGCGCCCCCACCCCAAAGGCCACATACTCCCATGGCGAAAGCCCCTGCACCGCACGCACGAGAAAGATGATCGTGGCAAAAAAGGCAATGCTCATGGTGGTGACAGACGCATATCCAATCCCAACGTATACCAAGACTCCCAACGGGAAGATGATCAGCGCCGCCGGAGGAAAAAGTGCCAGGGTTGCCCCAAACGCCGGCGCACCCCCTGCACCACCGCGCAGCCGAATACCTCCCCTGGCGCGCGATTCGATCAAGAAGACGGAATAGTTGTGGCCGAGGATTGCCAGCAGACCAGCCGCAGCCCGCACCCAAACCTGTTCAGGGAAAACATAAGCCGCCAGCCAGACCGCTGCCGACCCTTTGAGCACATCAAAAATTGCGGTAAAAAGCCCCGCCAGAAATCCGGCAGCCCGCATGGCATTCGTGCCGCCCGTTCGGCCGCTTTCAATCTGGCGCAGGTCTTTGCCGCGCGCAATCCAGACAATTACCAAACCGAATGGCACCGATCCAATAATGTAAGCCCCCAGCAGTACAACTGCAAGTGTCAACCATCCTTCCATTGCTCTTCCTCCACCAGTTTACAACCCGTAACCTTCCATCCGGTTACGATTCTAACAAAACCAAGGGAATTTCTCGAAAGTTACAACCCTCAATGACAAACGCTTTGACACCCCAGCGGTTTTCATCCATAGGCGACCAGATCAGCATGGCAGTGCCGGGGTAGGCGAACTCCTGAATATCCGTTTCCGATGGATGGCACGGCCCCATTGGATGAGAATGGAACGTGGCAATCATCTCCATTTGCTGCTGCTCTAACCACTCGAAAGCTCGCAACATCTCAACCGGCTGCATGTAGTAGCGAACCGGGCTGTGCGCCTGATTGGTGATCGGGATGACTTCCTCGACCTGATTGCCGCGTCCGCCCAACATGCCACACGCTTCCTCCGGCAGATTTTGAAAAATGTGGTTTTCCATCTGTTGCAGATGTTGGGTTAACAATTTCAAGTCTTCCAATCACACCCTCACCAGCAAAGAAACCCCAACCAGTAACACCGCCATGACCAGAGGTTCCACCCAAACAAAACGCAGACCGCGGCCCTCTTCCAAACCGGCTGCCAGACTGGTTAATCCATACGCTGCTGCCAGTAAAAGCAAACCAAAGCGTAATGGAGTCAGCGGCAGGTAATGAAGAGCAGCCGCCAGCTGGCTCACCACGAGGGTAATACCCGCTGCCCAGCTCAGGTACCACTGCCCGCCGCTGCGCAGGTACAAAGCCCGCAGGCTGATCAGGAACAAGGTGGGGGCCAGCGTCAAAATCAACGTGTAAAGCCGCAAACCGGCTGCGCGTAAACTAACCGCCAGCACCAGATACAAAGCAAAAGAAACAGCGGTCAGGCCAATCGAAGCCAGCGCGTGACGAATGTCCTGCGGGTCAACCACAATGTATTCGGCGAGCACAACCAGAAGAAAAAGTACACCCCCCAATGTAAAAACCACCCACCATTCCACCCCAACTTGCAGCGTAGTCAGTGGCACGCCAATCGCCCAGGCCGTCAGGGCAGGCAGCAGCCAGTGCGGCAGGCGGACTTTCCCTTCCAGGTGAGGGTGGGTCTGAATCAGCCAGTCGGTACCCGCCGCAGCGATCAAGGAAACCAGAACAGCCACAATTGTGGAAAAGTTCAGGCGCAGCTCGAATAAAAACCCCGGCAGCTGCAGGCTGACAAGACGCTCGGGCAGAGAAACGAACGGCGTCAGCGCATACCCCAGCAGGATGACCGCCGCAACCACGCTCAAACGGTCAGCATCGGGCAAATGATGGTGGGTTTGCATGATTCGATTTTACCGCTGACAGGCGATTCCTGCCAGAGGGGATGAGTATGGTAAAATAAAACCTGTATGGCATCTGAAACGGAAATGAATTTAATCAGCCCGCCTCGCCTGATTCCAGCTCTCAGTGCGGGATTTAATACCGTTGCGAGCAGGATTTATCTGATCCTGCTGCCCGTAGTGCTGGATGTTTTCCTGTGGCTTGGGCCGCAGTTTCGCATTGACAAACTGTTTTCACCCTTGCTCACGGATTATGCCAACACCATCGCTCGTTTTGCATCGGCAGAAATCGCCGCTCAAATCAATGAGCTGACCGCCCTGTGGATTGAGAGCCTGAAAGACTACAACCTTGCCAGTACTTTACAAACCTTTCCCATTGGCCTGCCGAGTTTAATGGCAAACCGACCCAGCGGTCTGACCCCGTTTGGCAGCCCGGCCGTGCTGGAAATCAATTCCTTTTCGGCTGCCTTTGGCTGGTGGCTGCTTTTCCTGATTGCCGGTTTTGTACTCGGTTGTCTTTTCCTGAACACGCTGGCGCGTTCCTCCGGCGAAACGCCGGTAAAGTTTGAATTCAAAGCCTTTGCCATCCAGATCGCGTTATGCATGGTTTTCATCCTCACCTTGCTGGCAAGTGTAATCTTAATCAGTTTGCCGGCTTCGGTAATCGTTTCACTTCTCGCCATGGTCAATGCCAGTTTAGGCAGCATTGCCCTTCTGGCGGTGCTTTTCCTGATGATCTGGCTTTTTATCCCGTTGATCTTCACCCCCCACAGCATCTTTCTCGGGCAGCGCAGCCTGCTCGTTTCTGCCCTGACCAGCGTGCGTCTGGTTCGCAACCACCTGACCGGCAGCAGCCTTTTTCTGGTTGCCGCCATCTTAATCGCACAGGGCATGGATATTTTATGGAAAATCCCTCCCAATCATTCATGGTTGACGCTGGTTGGGATTTTGGGACACGCGTTCATTTACACCAGTCTGCTGACAGCCAGTTTCATTTACTTCCGCAGCGGGTTGCGTTGGCTGATGGAATTGATCAAGCAGCAAAGTGCAAGAATGGTGCAGGCATAACCAAACAAACCCTTCCCTTGTCCATTCAGGGGGAAGGTTAAGGCGTTAAGTATTTTTGGAGGATTATCCGTGGCTCAATCAATAGACCTTTCTTCATACGGAGCAAAAGATATTCAGGTGCTGGAAGGATTGGAAGCCGTCCGCCGCCGTCCGGGCATGTATGTCGGCGGCACCGATCTCAAAGCCCTTCACCATCTGGTTTACGAAGTGGTGGACAACTCGATTGATGAGGCGCTGGCCGGTTTCTGTGACCGGATCATCGTCACCATTCACCCCGACAGTTCGGTAACGGTGGAGGACAACGGACGGGGTATTCCGGTGGACATTCACCCTGAAAAGAAAAAATCTGCGCTGGAAGTGGTCATGACCACCCTGCATGCGGGTGGCAAGTTCAGCCATTCCAGTTATAAAGTTTCGGGCGGTCTGCATGGGGTTGGTGTTTCGGCAGTCAATGCGCTTTCGGAATGGTGCGAAGTGATCGTCTTTCGCAATGGACAACAGCACTTTCAGCGTTACGAGCGCGGCG
>NZ_DAOUBL010000244.1:0-2886 GCF_034432615.1 Bellilinea sp.
CGAAAATTGACCCGTTAGGACGGGGGTCAGCCTTCAAAGGCTTTTACGCAGTTGCGCCCGCTGTTTTTGGCAGCATACAGGGCCTGATCGGCGCGGCGCAGCAGTTCCTTGAATGTATGGGGAAAGTGAGGCGGGCTGGCAGTTGCCACGCCGAGACTGATGGTGACATTCAAACGATTGCCACCAATGCGGATGGGTGATTCGGCCACCGCACCGCGTACCCGTTCAGCCATGCGCAGGCCCTGTTCGAGTGAGATGCCCGGCATGATGATGGTAAATTCCTCACCACCGTAACGTGCCAGAGTATCACTGCTGCGCAGGCGGTGGCGGATGCGCTCAACCAGGATGGTCAACACCTGATCGCCAACCAGATGCCCGTACTGGTCGTTGATTTCCTTGAAATTATCCAGATCGAACATGATGATAGTCAAAGGCTGGCCGGTTTTGCGGGCTTCCTGAAAGGCGGCCTGACCGGTATCGAACAGGGCGCGGCGGTTCAGGCTTTGGGTGAGCGAATCGGTGCGTGCCAGTTTTTCCAGTTTGACCTGTGTGCGCTGCTGTTCTTCTACTTTGCGCTGTAATTCCAACGCTTTTTTCTGGAAAGCCTCCGTTTCGCGGCGCAGGGTTTCCAACTGGTGGAGTACCTGCAAATGCTTGATGCGCCGGTCGGCTTCCTGATCATAAACGGCTTGAAAGACGGCATGGTATTTCTTGTACATTTCCAGCGCAGCAGCGGTTTTACCGCTTTTTTCGTACAGATTCGCCAGTGCATGATAGGCTTCCATCACCTGCTGCTGGCGGCGGGTTTGCTGTGCCAGCAGCAGAGCTTCGTTCAAGTCTTTTTCGGCGGCCTCGTAATGACCGCGTTCGGTGTGCAGTTTGCCCAGGTTGAGCAGGGTGATGGCAATTTCTGCAGTCAGATTGTACTGGCGGGCAACGTTCAACGCGCGCTGGTAGGCCGAAATGGCGGCGCTATCATCTCCCATGGCAAGATAAATTTCACCGATGTTGTTGAGATAAACCGCCTGATCCTGCCAGGTCTGAATGGCTTCAGCAATCTGAATGGCTTCGGTTTCGTATTCCATTGCGCGGCGCGGTTGGCCGGTGTGCAGGTAGCCCATCGCCAGACTATCCAGCGCCCACGAAAGGCGCATGGGTTCGTTCAGTTCGCGCAGCGTTTGCACGGCCTGATGCAGGTGAGGGATGGCCAGTTCGGGTTGACCCAGCAGAACATAGGTGTAGCAGATGTCGTTGGTAATCTCGGCCGTCAGCAGTTGATCTCCCAGTTCCTGCACCTCTTTCAAGGCCTGAAACAGGTGTTCGAGTGCGTCGGCAAATTCCCCCATGTGGGCGTAAGCGATGCCGTAATAGGAACGGGCAAGCGCCTTTTCGCGGTTTTTGCCCAGCCGCTCGAATTGCTGCATGGCGGTTTGAAAATCGGTCAGCGCCGCGGTGTAGGCAGCGTTTTTGAGGTTAAGCCGCCCGCGGGTGATGGTGCAGGCAGCCAGTTCGGCCTGAAGATGCTCGTCGTCCTGCTGAAGGTGATTTTCTGCCAGTTGAAAGGCTTGCTGAAGCAGCTTCAACCCGTGCGCAGGGTCGGCATCCAGTAAGTCCAAGGCCTGCTGATGGAGGCGTTGAATTTCGGTCGTCAGGGGTTGGAGGGAAAGGGGTGTTTCGGCTTCCATTGGTTGGGGGTAAAAATCAAAAACCCGCACCGGCAGCAGGTGGCTGAAAAGCGTCAGGCAAATGGGCGGGGGGTCAACGAGCGCAGGCCGTGTTGAGGGCGGAAGTTGTCCTAAATATACCACAAATTTACCGTGGCGAATCAAACAAAAATCCCTGCTGCCGGGTGTTTTTGGTGCGGGCAGCAGGGAAGGCTTGTGGAAGGAAGTTAAGGTGCAGCGATCACGGGCCCTGCCAGCCGGCCAGCTGCGCCAGCAGAATCCAGATGGCTTTGGCCACCTGCAGCTTGCCAGCAGAGACCGAGCCGAGATGCCCGCCGGACGATTCGGTGGTGTATTCGCGGCAGATTATGGCATAACCTTGACTGTTGCGGCATTCCTGCCCGTCGGGCGTGTGGCTGAGGATGTCGGCAATATCCAGCAGGATTTTGTTATTATCGCGCGCCCACTGGCGCATCTGGTTGTTGAAGGATTCGGACACCGAAGTTCCCGCATTGCGTGCCAGCGAGGATGTCCAGTACACAAAGGTTTTATTGGGATAGCGGGCTTCCAACTCCAGAATGTCATAGATGTTGTAGCCGTTGTAATTGGGGTTGAAGTAATCGCGGGCAATGCTGGAATCTTCGCCAACATGCAGGTAATTATGCTTCAGGGAGATGATGTCCCATTGACTTGCAAGAGATGGGTAACGGGTAACAAAGTTTTGTACGTCACTGTACCAGTAATCGGCCATGTAGAACTCGAAACGAATATTTGACCGATCGTTGCCGCCGGGGAAGAGGATGACGGCCGGTATGTTGCGGTCATTGGTGGTGTACACCTTGAAATCGGTCAGGCTTGAATCGGTATAGTAACGCCGGCAAGATGAGGGGCTGCTGGCCCAGCTTGAGCTGGCCAGACAATCCAACCCTTCGCTGATGTTCTGACCGACGCTGCGGTCAAAGTAATAAAAGCGGATTTGTTCGGCCGCCCGCAGGTATTCAGGTGGAATCTGGTCGTAGAGCGGCAGGGTGGTGTGGTCAATGATGTTGCCCAATTGCGGGTTGGGGATGATGGTCGGGCGCGGGGTGGGGGTGGGTGTGGTGGTTGTGCTGCTGCGCCGCACCATCGGCAGGAACACGGTATAAGAAGTGTCCTGTGGTGTAATTTCGTCCGGCGGCTGGGTTTGAGCCAATACATTGAGCGGAAATACCGCTGTTGCCAG
>NZ_DAOUBL010000245.1:0-3151 GCF_034432615.1 Bellilinea sp.
CCCGTCAGGTGGAGGTGCAGATCACTGCCGGGCAGGCTTATCCGGTAGAGATCATTTACCGCGCAGCCAGCCGCCAGCCAGCCGGCTGGCTAAGATTGGGCTGCCTGCCGCCCCATCCCGCCGACCTGATTGCCGAAGCGGTAGAACTAGCGCAGCGCAGCGACGCGGTGGTCATCGTTGCCGGTCTGACCCCCGATTGGGAATCGGAAGGCTTTGACCGGCTGGATATGCGCCTGCCGGGTGAGCAGGACGAACTGATTCGCCGCGTGGCAGAAGTCAATCCGCGCACGGTCGTGGTGCTCAACTGCGGGTCACCCGTCGAAATGCCGTGGCTGAATCAGGTCAATGCCGTGGTGCAGTTGTGGTACGCCGGTCAGGAGCAGGGCAACGCGCTGGCCGACATTTTGTTTGGGGATGTTTCCCCCTCCGGCAAACTGCCCACCACCTTCCCGCGCCGGCTGGCTGAAAACCCCGCCTTCATCAACTACCCCGGTGAAAACGGCAAAGTCCATTACGGCGAAGGGCTGTTCATCGGCTACCGCTACTACGATTTTACCGAAAGCGAAGTACTGTTCCCCTTTGGGCATGGCCTTTCCTACACCCGCTTCGAGTACAGCGATTTGCAAATTACCCCGCCGGAATTTCAGGACGGCGAAGAGGTGGAAGTGGCCTTCCGCATCACCAACTGCGGAGAAAAAGCCGGCATGGAAACCGCCCAAATTTACGTGCGGGATGTCCACTGCCGCCTGACCCGCCCGCCCAAAGAATTGAAAGGCTTTGTCAAAGTGGATTTGCAGCCGGGCGAAAGCCGGACGGTGCGGGTCAGGCTGAACCGCGAAGCCTTCTGGTTCTACGACCCCGCCAAACCCGGCTGGGATAGCGAAAGCGGTTGGTTTGAGATTCTGGTTGGCGCATCCAGCCGTGATATTCGCCTGAGCGGGACGGTGCGTCTGCTGCCTTCTGCTTCGCAGACCAGCGGCGGATTGGGCGTGCATTCGCGTCTGGGTGAAGTGCTGGCCGATGAGCAGGCCGCCGCGGTATTGCGGCGTTTCTTCGGCGGTCAGGTTGACTCACCGCAGGTTCAAAGCCTGCTGGAACTGACGCTGGAAGAAATTTCCCTGCGCTTTCCGCAGCTGGCCCCCCCGGCCTTGCTGGCTGCCGTTGCGGAGGAGTTAAAAAATCTCCCATAGGGTTGACAAGCCCCGTACCTCTTTATATACTTAGAGTAGTTGTCCAACGGCTTTCGACAAATGACAACTACTCTTTTTTGTTTTCGGTAACCTGATCCTGAAGGAGGTTAGACCACTCTCAACACCCTGATTTTGCAAATCCTTATTACCCGATGGATGGGCTACGCCCGGCCGGATAATCCGGCAATCATTCCAACTTACCCCAACATTGTTTTTGGAGGAACCATGTTCAAGAAGTGGACGATCAAATTCGCCCTGATTCTGGTCAGTCTTTCCCTGATTCTCTCGGCTTGCGCAACGCCGGCGCAGCCAACTGCCGCCCCCACGCAACCTCCCAGTCAACCTGAGCAGCCCCCCGCAGCAGAAGAAACCCCCGCTTACCAGTGGGGCGAGTGGCGCAACACCGACCCCTACCGACCTTACGACCAACGCATCACCGTTTCGGTGGTCAAGGGCGGCTCCGAAAGCGCCGGCACCCTGCCGGCGGGTGAAACTATCGAAAATAACCGCGCTTTGAAATATATTGAAGACACCCTAAATATTGATGTCACCTTCAAGTGGGTGGTCACCAGCGACGCCTTTCTGGACAAACTCAATCTGGCCATTGCCAGCAAGGATATCCCCGACATCATGATCGTGGATCCGATTCAGCTCCAGCAGCTGACCGAAGCGGATGCCATCGAAGACCTGACCCCCTACATTGAAAAATACGCCAACGCCGATATTCTGGAAAATTACAACCAGACCAAAGGGGTAGCCCTGCAAGCCGCCACCATCAACGGCAAAATCATGGGCATCCCCAACGTACAGCCGCAGGCCGATGCGCCCATCATGGCCTTTGTGCGCCGCGACTGGCTGAACAAACTCGGTTTAGAGCCGCCCAAGACGGTGGAAGATATCGAGAAGATCGCTCGCGCCTTCATTGAACAGGATCCGGATGGCAACGGCGCCGCCGATACCTTCGGCCTGACCGGCTCGATGAACCCCATCAACGTCCCCAGCAACCTGCATGGCTTCGATGCCTTCTTCAACGCCTATGGTGCCTTCCCCGAACTGTTCTACCGCGACAGCTCCGGCAAGATCATCTACGGCTCGCTCCAGCCGGAGGTCAAAGAAGCGCTGGCCCTGATCGCCCGCTGGTACAAAGATGGCCTGATTGACCCCGAATTTGCCACCAAGGACGGCGGCAAGTCCAACGAAATTCCGGTGGCCGGCAAGTCGGGCATCATGATGGGCCCGTGGTGGATTCCGTGGTGGCCGCTGGTGGACTCGGTTACCAACGACCCCAACGCCGACTGGTGGCCCTACCTGATTCAGGACAAAAACGGCGGGCAGACCTTCTCGATGGGCGATTACACCTACAGTTATGTGGTGGTGCGCAAGGGCTATCCCCACCCCGAAGTCGCGCTCAAAATTTTGAACATCCAAAACGACCTGAGCTACGGTTTGAACAATGCGCCGCAGTTCTACCCCAACTTCAACGAAATCTGGACCCTGCTTCTGCCCATCCCCTTCCTGATCGAGCAGCCTTACGTGGTGGAACGCATGGCGCGTGAGTACAGAGATGCGCTCGACGGCAAACTGGATCCGGCCACTTTTGGAGAAGCCATGAAGGTGGAATTTGAGCAGATCAAGGCGGATGTGGCCGCTCCGCGCAGCGACCCCTCCAACTGGGCTACCCGCATGGCGCGTTTGGAAGCCGGTTTGCTGCTAGCGCAGGGTTACAACGAGGTGCGCACCGATCCGGTAGCCGCCCGCGTCCTGTCGCTTGACCAGAACTGGCCTTCGCTGAAAAAGATGGAAGAGGAAACCTTCCTGCAGATTATGACCGGCGCCCGTCCGCTGGATGACTTCGATAAGTTCGTGCAGGACTGGTACAAGAGCGGCGGTCAGGCCCTGCTGGATAAGATGAACAGCCAGTAAGCCGCATTTCGTTCCTCATACAATGAAGAAAAGTGGAG
>NZ_DAOUBL010000246.1:0-20062 GCF_034432615.1 Bellilinea sp.
CCACCGGCTGACAAAGCCCGTGGCGGGACTTTAACAACGATGGGCAGGTTCACCATTTACCCGCCGATTTGTCCACTTGGACGCCAGCGGCAGATTTCGTTCCCCATTCCGGCAGGAGAGGGCTGCTCTCCCATCGGCGTGGGGAACGAAAGGAGGTGATCCAATGAACCTGACCGAAGCGATACCCCTGCTGATCGTATTCGCCGTAGCGCTGATTGCTTACGACTCTCTTCAAAAATTTTTCATCTTTCGCTTACTGTATAAAGCGAAAGACGAAAAAGAGAGGGAGGCGCTGCTGGCAATCCTGACCCGCAGGTGGCGGTAAGTCCCCCCCGGAGAGCGGCCACAAGCCCCTCTCCAAATTCACCACTCCGCACAGCGCCTTGTGCGGGTGCAAATCCCGCAGGAGTGACCTGCCCGCAAGGGATAGCACATTACCAAAAGCGCCGACCGCCCTCGCAGTACCCGCCGGTGCAAGTCCGGCAGGGCGGTCACGGCAGGCAGAATAAACAGGCGTCCCTCGACCAGAGGGATGTGTACGGAGAAGCGGAAACCGTACAAACCACAATTCCGGTTCTGACCTGCCTGCGCCAAAAACCCGTTCAAGGAGGTGCGCCATGTAACCCCCAAATTTTCAGGGAGTGCGGGCGCAAACTCCGGCAATGCCGGGAACGGGTTGCGGCGTCCAAACTCCCCCGGCGGGAGATTACCCGTCTCCCGCCCGCTTGCCAAACACCCGACCGGGACGGATCAATTCCCGGTTAGCACCTTACCAAGTGAATATCGCTCGCCTGTGCCTTATCCTTTCAACCCGCCGCACCTGGGGAATCACCACATTCCCCGGCGGGTGCGGAGCCGGGGAGAAAGGAGGAGGAAATGCGGGACTTCCAGATTGATGGGTGGAAAGTTGGGGATATAGTCTCTGGCCACCGCGCCGACTACGTGATCCAACGGATCATCAACCACCCCGAACGCCCCGACTGGGCGCTGGCTTTCGTGACGCGCCCAAAGGGACGAAAAATCTACCTCGCCTTGTTTGTACAAACAAAGCAAGGTAGATGGGTGATGGCTGACGAGCCAGTACCGCTCCCCGGTTAAACCTTCTTCGGGCAGCCGCACCTGCCCGCCGACTCATACCACATGGGTCGGCGGTGCGGAGCCGACCCGAAGGAGGAATACCTATGTTCGACAAAGTTGTTGCCAGCCTCACCGTAACGGAGGAGGACATCTTCTACGCATTGGCTTATCGGGATAAGCCCAAGGACTGGCAGAAATTCATCGAGTATCTGTCCGATCACCTGGCAGATGCGCTCAACGAGCATGTGTACGATGAAATTCGCTACCTGACGGATGCGTACCAGGAAAGGCAAGAATGTCCTCACCGGCGCACCACCACCGTCTCTATGGGCGGTTACCACTTCGCCGCCGGTGAAGTCTGGGACGACATCCGGGAAGTGACGGTTTGCTTAGACTGCGGTACGCAGCTGCCTGATCCTGAAACGCCCGACCCAGACGCAGACGCCGAAGAAGTCCCCTTCTAGTCCCCCCTTTGGGCTGCCGCTCCAGCCCACTGACCCAATTACCCGGGTCAGTGGTGCGGCACTGACCCAAAGGAGGAAAACGATGAACGTAAATGCCATACTCCGTGAAGAGGCAACAAAGCGCCGGGAACGCATGTATGACGCCAAAGACAAGGGCGCGTTCCGAATCCAATCCCGGCAGGTCTACCGTGGGCAGGGCAAAATCGTGACCATCTGGGAGGTGTGGTCTAACCACACTCATCGCCGGTCACCTCGGCTCTACACCGTCTCGCGGGTAGAAGAACAGGGCAAAGCACATTGGGGTTGCACCTGCCCGGACTTTGAGGCTAACGGGCAGTGGTTCCCCTGCAAGCACATCCTGTACGTCCAGTATGAGGTGTAGCCATGGCAAAGATCACCCTGTGGTATCCCGAAGAACGCCCGGCTTTTGTCATCTACACCGAGGACGGTGTTGAAGTTGGACCGACTCTTGGAGCCAACGAGGTGTACTGCGATCTGTGCAATGCTGCAGTGCCGCTAGACCCCGCCCCGATGGTTGAGGGCTATGTCTTGTGCCTCGACTGCTTGGAAAAGGTGGTCCCGGACTGGCGAAAGCAGATCACCCCACTGCTTGAACTCATGTGGCGCGATCAGATGGAGCAGGCAAAAGGCGAATAGGCGAGCGATAGAAGGCAGGGCTACCCGCCCTGCCCTAACGAAAATTCCGCCTGACGAGGTTCCCCGGTGCAACTCCGGGCAGGCGATTTCCCGCAAGGGGCAGCACCTTAACAACAGCATAGGCGGTAAGGACGTGGTAACCTCCCGCCGCACGGTCTCCCTCTGCTCTGGATACCGTCCAGGGTGGTGGGAGGCCGTGTGGCTCTCCCCTGACGCAGCAGGGCAAAACACCATTTTGCCCCCGGCTGCGGACGGGGGACACAAAAGGAGGTTATACCATGTCTCAATTCGATTTCTCTCAAATCCTGGAAGCTCTCCAGGAACCTTTCCCCTCATCAGAGGTGGAATTCAAACCAGGCGCGCTGAACGGTGATAAGACCAAAGCCTTGGCACTAGCGTATGTGGACAGCCGTCCCTATATCCAACGGCTTAATCTGGTCTGCCCGGAGTGGCAGGATGATTACCAGATCACCATGCTGACGGATCGAGTGGTTGTGCTGTGCCGCCTTACCGTCAACGGTGTCACCCGCACGGGCGATGGCGAATGTTTGCTCACCGGCGAGGGTAGCGAACGCACTGAACCAAACGCGGTAACGACCGCTTCCGCGCAAGCCTTTAAAAGGGCCTGCGTCAAGTTTGGGCTGGGTGCGTACTTGTACGCCTTACCTCAGGTGTGGTGCGACTACGACCACGCCAAGCGCAAAATCATCAACCCGCCCAAACTCCCGGACTGGGCGCTTTCACCATCAGAAAGGCTTGAAAAAGCCACGCACGCCGCAACGGAGCGGGAAGCGGCAGAGAAAGCCATGACTGAACTCGGCTACAACCCTGACCCTGCCCCTCAACCCGCCGCTGAATTGGCTGCACCGGAAGGCGAGCTGGCCGACCCCGGCGCATACAAACTGACGTTCGGCAAGCACAACGGGAAGACCTTTGGTGAGTTATGGGCAAGTGGTCCCGCAAGCCAGGGTTATGTAAGATGGCTGGCGTCCACCGATGGGAAAGGGTTTCAACCCCGCAACCACACTGACCAGGTTGCCCAGCGCATGGCGCGGGCGTTCCTCAGCCTGCAAGCCGCCTATGCTGGCTAACACCCCCTGCGGGAACAGAGCCGGGCTACCCGCCCGGCTTTTTCCTTTACTCTGCAAAGGGCTTTGGGGTGGTACCAGTCCGCCCATGGTAACCTCGGCAGGGGTTTGCCTCTATAATTCAATCAAAAGGATAGAATACCTGAGATAGAAGAAGCATATGGGCTTTGGTTAGGAAGCACGTAGCAGTGATTGGTGGGCGCGCTTCTGCTTGGGGAAGTGGCTCAGGTATAATCGAGTGAGAAGTACGTGTGAACCACGGCAATTTTGGTTGGAGGGGTGGAAAGATTGGGCTGAGGGGGTCCAGAATTTCACTGGCTGTCCGCCACACCAGGCGAGCATAACGGTCGGCATCAATGTCTTCGACTGAGGGCGGGGTGATTTGGATGCCATCACGGGTGAACCAGAAGTGTAGACGCATCTCGGGACGAGGGTGATGCCGCGCGCCTGAACTTGCCACGCGGCCTGTGCTACCGGTCCGGGGCAGCGGTAACCAGTAGGAGGGTAACGTAACTTCACCACCATGCGTAGGCCAGCCACGGCTACCGCAAGGTGCTGCAAACGCATGATTTGGTGGCGACGAACTCCCGAGCTTCCGCCACGTGCTGCGAAGGGTGATCGGCCAGGGCTAGGATGTGCAGCAGGGCTGTTTGGGTCTGGACGACCAGGCGAGGCATATCGTGGCGGCGCAAGGCGATCCCGCGAGCCTTAATGCGGCCATCGGTGAAGTCACCAAAGTAGCGATTGGCAACAGGGATGCGGGGGTGACGTCGTGCTGGGGGAAATACGATCCAGCGGTAGATACCCTCCAAGGTGACTGGGATGCCGGTCCGAAGCTCGATGGCCTCGAGCAGAGGGTGAGCGCCTCGGTGATATGATCATCGGGATGATGGACAAACAGGCTGTCAGTGTAGATGTGTAAAACGGTGAAGCTGAGACAGGCAAGGGCGACTGCCTGCTGTTCGCGGGGGGTGAGGTTGTGCCAACATTGCCAGAGGTAATCGCGCTGGGAGAGGGCCTGGAGGCCGGTGGCGAGGAGGTCGTTGGTGAGGGCGTCCTCGGGCTGACCGGTCTGACGAACAAGGGTATGAAGGGTATCCAGCAGAGAGGCGTCAAGGGCAAAGGAACGGCGTAAGGAACGGCGTTCGGTTTGGCCCGTCGCTGTGCCCACCACGCCCGGTAATGCGACCACAAGCGGAGCATACTATTATTATAATAGAACATATGCACTATTTCAATCGGTCATCCTGGTCTTTGGGAGAGGCTCTCCTGGCCGCTCGTTCACTGCGGCTGAGCGAGATTGCTGCCAGGATGTGCGGCAGCAACGCTACGGCGGCTGAGATACACACCGGAAAAATTTTGCTGGATTATTGTGTAGTAACTTACTGCTCTAAAAGGTCGTGAAAGTCGAGAAACCCGCGGCTACCAAGGTAATGTATCATCCGCACAGCTTCATCCTTGGCATCCGGATGCTGCAGTGCAAGCCCTAGAATAGTTCGGACATGCTCGAGACCAAGATAAAGCTTCCAACCTTCACGGTCTCCTTCCGCAATTAGTCTCAAACATTCAACAGATTTTTGGGGATGGGTTTTCGCTGCTCTACCAAGGCACTCCAGCACCTCATCTTCGGGAAGTATCGTACGGGCGATATAAAGTGATGCTAAAAGCTGTGCGATGGCCCAGTCCAATTCGAACTTCTCAGACACGAACCACCAGCCAAAGACCGCTAGCTCTTTCTCGAACTCGGAGGATTGTTCTGTTGTTTTGGCGATGGTAAGACGCTGTTCCCACAACTCTTTCAACCGATCCAAAATTTCTGCTGGGATAGGCTCTCTCGTTTGCTCCAAGGCCCGCCCAATGAACTCCAGCGCGTGAGCTCGTAAGGCACCTGGCGCTTTTTTCCAGAAGCCTGTAAGCAAGGGGTCGTCAAGTGAGAGCTTGCCACGCCAGTAGAAGGCCATAAGGTGCTCCGCAAGCTTCTCGTCTGGATTAGCCAGCCATCGGGTATCTTCCCGCTGAGTGCTAATCCGCCCTACTGCCAGCGAGTACTGTTGGCGGAGGATTTCCAGCACGCTGTCATAAGGCGGGCAGAACGTAACATAAGTATTCCACGCCGCTTCAAAGAAAACTTCGTTTTCCGCGTCATGCGGAAAGATTCGCACCGAATTTTCCCTCGCCCACTCGGGATCAAGAAGGACAAGCCAGGGGAACCACTGGCCGTACACCGCACGGATGGCGAGTGACGATTCCCGAGCCAGATCAAGGTGCGTTTCCAGAACTTCACGTACTTCGGGCATCTCGTCGAAACCTTTCCGAAGACGTTCCTCCGAGCTTGGCTCCTTCTCCAGATGTCGCTGTACCCAAAGCGCGTAGCGTATGACCGCGTGCATGGCCTCGCCGCGGGTAGTGTTGATCGAGAGGGTGGCGGGATCCATGTTGGAGCCACCGTAGTGTTGCTCGTACTCCGGGGTAGGTTCGGGGTCATCCATCAGGGGCTTCAGGATGCCCCATACCATTTGTCGTAGGCCGATAGGGATGGCGCCAGGCCGGTCCTTGAAGCCTGCAGAGAGGAGATTCGCAATCCCTTCGCGAGTTCGCTCCCAGTCGGGGTCAGCATCTAAGTCTCGCACCTGCCGACCAGGGATCTCTCGTGGCTGTGAGAGCACCCAATTGCAAAGATTTAAGACCGGCTCCCATTCAAAAGTCTTACCCTGGATTAAGGCGTCTTGGAGGCCCGACAGAAGGGCACGAACATATGTCGGGTCCAAGCCCTGGAACAGTGGCGCCTTGGCGGCGAAACGACTTGGATCCTCCGCAACGACGGACGAGAGCACGCGGTTCAGCCCCTCTGGAGACGACACACGGAAAAGATCGTCCGGAGGCATCCACGTCCTGAGGAATTGCGCGATCTCCTCGACGGACATCGCCTTAAGCTCATCGGCTGACTTGGGACTGGTCGGCCCCACCCATACGCCCTCATTGTATACAAGAAATTCCACATATTTCGACGCGCCGTATTTGTCGACGAGTTCTCGATGGCGTTCTTGCCACTTCGTTGGTAAATGCTCAACGCCCATTCTGGTCAGCCAGTCCCGCTGCCAAATCTCGCGGTATTGGATAACTTCATCGTCCGAGGGTGGGGAACCCGTTTGTATTTCTCGTGAACGTTTAAACTTTTCCGTGTCGGGACCGGTTTCAATCCATCCCAAGATTGTGGCTTGCTCCTCCGGCGTTAGTTTCGGGAAACATTCTCGCAGCAAGAGCACATACTCATGCTGTACACTCCGATCTTCGAAGAGCGCTCGGTTGGTCAGCCTCTCGGCCGCAAGCCCTGCCGCCTGCTCACGGAATACCCTGAGGAGGTGCAGCGCGAGGCGTTGGAAGACCTTCCATTGCCTACGCTCGAGCGCCTTCACGACCTCTTCAACCGTCCCGTACCCGAACTGCACGATAACCTCCGCCGCATCACGGACCGCGGTGACAAGGACGGTCTCGATGGTGCGACTAATATTTTGTGGATGTTCCTCGATAACAGGACGCCAGATAAATGAATAGTCCTCGGTTGCTTCAATGCCGTCACGCTGTCGAGAAAGCCGTATTGCCTTGTCCAACAGGTCGCACAGTAGCTCTAATGCAGGCAATCCCGCAGCACGGACAAGTTGGGGAAAGTCCTTCTTGAGAATCTCCTCGTAATACCGAGTGTCGTAGCGTGCCCTCAGATCCAGCGGAAACCTAAATTCCTCATTCGGTACTGCCTGCAATTGGTATTCGTCCGGGAAGACGTCTAGTAGCACGCGCGCCACACGCAAAGCCTCCTCGGTGCGCTTTCCATTTGCCCAATGGGCAATCAACTGACCTAGTTTCTGTGGTACGAGCAGATATGGAGATTCTGCCCAGCGCGCGGCCTTTTCGACGAGCCGCGTCGAAACATCAGACGGTATGACAAGCAGCGCATCTACAAGGTCTGAGATTACCGCAGCATTGTCGGTATCATCCATATTTTGAATAATTTCAATGACGAGATCGGGCTTATGCTGCGCCACGCGGGCGAGATACTGTGCCTCAGGCCACAGCGGAAAACGGATCGTTCCTTTTTCCTCGTCTCGAATCGGCGCCGGCGGATGACGGAAGAACTCCTTTTCCCGCAGCGGCTCCAACCACTCCGGGTTCTGGAGTTTGTTGAAGAAATAGCGATATTGCTGCGCATGAACGAGCAGCGCTACCGCCTTGTCAACCTGCTCACGAGTTGGCTTCTTCCAGGATTTCATCCAGCTCCTTTATAGTCTCAAAGAATGGCTCGATGACGGCGAACATTGCAGCCTCAAAAACTTCAAACTGACCTATCAACTCTTCGATAGTGGCAACCATAGTGTCAGTTGAGCCGTTATCGTGAACGCGCTGAACAAACCAATTTGTTATATCAATCCAGTGATTTATTCTTGGCCTAAGGGCATTCTCATCGCTCTTGTTATTAGGGTCTATTGCCTCGAAGATGCGTCTTGCAGCATCAGTGGGCTTTTCGCGAGTTTGATGGTGGTCCCTTACGATTTTCGCTAATTCGAAATACAACTGCTTGGGTATTGGAATATTAGTGTTTGATGGTAGTGAGGCTTGCCCCACAATCGGAATTGGTGCAGACCCATCTAGTGGAAACCCCGCTTGCCTCCATTCCTTGAGAAGGTTGTCCATGCGATTGATGTAATCCAGACGGGTTCCCATTTTAGGCCCTGCAATCACATCAGGGAGGCGATTTCGTATTTCCCGAACGGCATGGGCGACAAATCGGACCCTCCCCGGAAAAGGATCCTCGGAAAACAAAATGCGGACAGCACCCTCGTAGAGTTCCCCAAGGGATACTGCAATGCTTCTCAACCAATCGCGGATTTTCCGCCGTTGACGAGTCCAATTGGAAGGTGGCGATAGATCGTTCATAGCTCCCCTCGAAAAGCTCGATCCAGAATGGTTTGTTGGAGGCGCTTAAGACTCGCGTTAGGTTCCTCCTGTGCAGCATTAAAGTAGCAAAGTTTCTCCCGCGCCACCTCCAGATACGTCACGACCCGGCCGTGTTCTGTAGACAAATGTTCCGGGTGGTCAGGGTAGAGGATAGAAATTTCAATATCTCCAAACATTGGTTTTATTTTTGTCGAAAAATCACTGCTACTACCCATGGATGCATCACAGTTCTCTACAGAGAGAATGAATTGGGAGGTATTTATAAGTAACCTTGTTATTCGGCCGTAGAGTTGTTAGACCATGACCTACTACTACCCTCTTCCAATTTATGTGCGATTCTCTCTTTCATTTCCCAAACTTTGGTCATACCTAGATGAGGCCTGGTTTGACGGTGCAGGATCGAGATCAAAAACTTTTTATTGGTGACGATGACACCTTTGATTGGTCTATTGGTTTCCACAAATGCATTGGTAAAAACGATCACTGGCGTTATCCAAATTTTCTGTCCGGTTATTCTCTCTATTTCTTCACGCAACCAGTAAGTATTTCTTAAAGTCTGAGCAATAAAATCTTTTTCGGGATTCTTACCATTAACAAGAAGCCTATCTGAAAGAATCTCCACTCTCCCACCATGGGCTTTTGTTTCCAGCAAAAAGACCCCATGTTTTGCAATCACAATATGATCTATATTTCCGTAAGGTGATGAAACATCGTTGAGAACGAAATAGTCATCATTAAGAGTTGCCAACAAGTCTCCGATTTCTTCCTCTGCCACTGCGCCTCGATCTGCTCTCCGTTCTGCCTTTTCCCGCTTCCTGAGAGGTTTTTCGATCATATCAGGCAGGATGCGGAGAAGGATGAGCAAAGCAAATACTAGTCCCCCGCTCAATCCCAATTTTTGCCAATTTTGAACTGTTAAGGCAAGTACCACGGCCAATACCAAAACCCCGAACAATATTAGATTTGTTATGCGTCGCCTCTGGCTGGCCATTTCCCGAGTGGATTTGCCTGCTTTTCGATAATATGGCATCTAGGTTTACCTCTTTCTCTGATTTTTCTATGAGTTATCCGGTCAAGAACGAACAACAATCTCTTCTGCCACCCACATCTCCGTAAGCAACGCCGCCTGTTCCAGTACAGTTTGCGTGGCTTTCTCCTGTTTGTCGGGCGGGTAGCCATACTTGCGCAGGATGCGCTTGATCATCACCCGCATTTTCGCTCGTACCGTTTCCCGCATTGTCCAATCTATGCTGATATTGTTACGCACGGTTCGTACCAATTCACAGGCAATCTTCCTCAAAGTCTCATCACCCAACACTTTAACCGCACTATCATTGGTCTCAAGGGCATCGTAGAAAGCCATCTCCTCTTCACTCAATCCCAACGATTCACCACGGGCATTGGCAGCGCGCATCTCTCTAGCAAGTTGGATCATCTCTTCGATTACCTGCGCCGCCTCAATCGCGCGATTCTGATAACGCCTCAGGGTTTGTTCCAGTAATTCGGAAAAAGTGCGTCCCTGAATCAGATTCTTTCGGCGGAGTCTCCGAATCTCATCTTTCAAAAGGCGTTGAAGGAGTTCGACCGCCAGGTTCTTATAGGGCATTCCGCTCACTTCCGCCAGGAACTCTTCTGAGAGAATGGAGATATCCGGCTTGTTTAAGCCAGCCGCAGCGAAAATGTCTATCACGCCTTCGGGGGTGATGGCTTGAGCCAGAATCTGACGCACCGCATGATCCAGGTCTTCCTGCGGACGTCCGGCTGAAGGGGTGCGTTTAGTGAGTGCTGCCTGTACGCTTTGGAAAAAGGCGACTTCCTCTCGAATACGCAGGGCTTCTTCATGGGGGATCGCCAGGACAAATGCTTTCGATAACGCCTGAGCCGCTTGCACAAAGCGCTCCTTACCGTTTTCCAACCTCAAGATATACTCCAGTGCAGAAGGGAGCCCAGACAGTCGCTCTTGCGGTGAGCCCTTCAACCAGAAAGAATAATCGAACCCGTAGAACATAGCGCGGCAAATTTCGTACTTTTCAAGCATCAAGCGCACGGCCTCTTCTTGCGGCAAAGCGGTGTTGCCCTGCCCGCCGCTTTCCGTATAAATTGCCAGGGCTTCTTTCAGTTCCTGTGCCAGACCTATGTAATCTACCACCAACCCACCGGGCTTGTCACGAAAAACACGGTTAACGCGGGCAATGGCTTGCATTAAGGCATGCCCGCGCATGGGCTTATCCAGATAGAGGGTGTGTAAACTGGGCGCATCGAAACCCGTCAGCCACATATCGCGCACGATAACCAGTTTGAAGGGATCATTGGGGTTGCGAAAACGGTTGGCAAGCAACTCTCGGCGGCGTTTATCACGGATGTGTTCCTGCCAGTCTGCCGGGTCTGCCGCAGAGCCAGTCATCACCACCTTGATCTGTCCTCGGGTGTCGTCAGGATCTGCCCATTCTGGGCGCAGACGGACAATCTCACGGTAGAGTTCTACAGCAATGCAGCGGCTCATGCAGACGATCATGCCTTTGCCTTCCAGGGCGACGAGGCGTTGCTCAAAATGTTCGACGATGTCGCGTGCCAGTAATTCCAGCCGTTGCGGCGCTCCCACAATGGCTTCTAACTGCGCCCATTTGGTCTTGAGTTGTTCCTTGCGTTCCACTTCCTCGCCCTCGGTCACTTCCTCAAACTCCTCATCAATCTTCGGTTTGAGTTCTTCGGGCAGGTTGAGTTTCGCCAATCGGCTCTCGTAGTAAATCGGCACAGTGGCCCGGTCTTCTACCGAGCGCTGGATATCGTAAATGCTGATGTAGTCGCCAAATATGGCGCGTGTGTTGCGATCTTCCAATTCCAGGGGCGTGCCGGTAAAAGCAATGAACGATGCATTCGGTAGGGCGTCACGCATGTGACGAGCGTAGCCGTCAATAAAATCATATTGACTGCGGTGGGCTTCATCGGCAATCACCACGATGTTACGCCGGTCGGAGAGGGTGGGGTTGCGGTCCCCCTTCTCTTCGGGAAGGAATTTTTGAATGGTGGTGAACACCACCCTCCCGGACTGCACCGAAAGCAATTGCCGCAGGTGGGCACGGCTTTCTGCCTGCACCGGCGTCTGCCGCAGAAGATCCTGACAGCGGGAGAAAGTGCCGAACAATTGATCATCCAGATCGTTGCGATCGGTTAGCACGACAAGCGTGGGGTTTTCCATAGCAGGTTCGCGGATGATGCGCCCAGCGTAGAACACCATCGTTAAACTCTTCCCGCTTCCCTGCGTATGCCAGACCACCCCAACTCGACGGTCTCCGGGCTTACCTCCCGGCTGACGGCGAGTCAGGTAACCGGCATTCTGTTCACGGATGGATGGCTGCTGCATGGCAGAGGCACGCAGGGTTTCCTCCACGGCAACCTGTACAGCGTGGAATTGATGATACCCTGCCACTTTCTTGACCAATCGCGATCGGTCACTTTCGAAAACGATAAAATCTCGCAAGAGAGCCAGCAACCGTGTTGGCTCGAAGACCCCTTCCAGCAAGACTTGCAGTTCAGGCACCGGTGGGACGCCGGGTTGAGCAAATTGATCGCCCACTGCGGGGTAGAAATCCTCTCCGGTGATGGTGCGCCATGGCTTGAACCATTCCTGCCCGGCCTCCAGCACCCCCAGCCGAGCCTCCAGCCCGTCTGAGATGACCAAAAGTTCGTTGAAGGAAAACAAGGTGGGTAATTCGGATTGGTAGGTTTGCAATTGCTGCCAGGCAGTCCAGATGGTGGCTTGTTCGTCGGTGGGGTTCTTCAGTTCGATAATGACCAGGGGTAAGCCGTTGATGAAGAGAAGGATATCCGGGCGGCGCGAGTGGCGGTTTTCAAGTACGGTAAACTGATTGACAGCCAGAAAATCGTTGCTGGTGGGATTGTCGAAATCTACCACCCTAACCTGCGCACCGCGAATGCTCCCATCGGCGGCGCGGTATTCCACGTTGACGCCCTCTACCAGCATCTTGTGAAAGGCGCGGTTGCGCGAAAGCAAATCGGCGCCCGCGGGGTTGGTCAGGCGGCGGAAGGCGTCCTCCAGGGCTTCGGCGGGTAGATCGGGATTGAGGAGCGCAAGTGCATCCCGCAAGCGGCGCTCCAGCACCACAACGGAGAAATCATTGCGTTCGGGGGTAGTGCCATCCGGGGCAATTTCAGCGCCGTTTTTGACCTGCCAGCCCAAGGCTTCCAGCCAGGCAAGGGCGGCGGATTCGACCACACTTTCAGTGATGGTGCTCTCGCTCATGCGTTTGTCTCCTCATTTGCATTCACCGCGTCAGTGTCGGGGGCGTACTCTGCCAGGTAGTTTTGATAACCTTGCGGGTCCATTATGAACAATACTTCACTTGGACGAAATTTAAGTTCAAAAATTTGAATTGTTCCATGCTCGGAGTCAACCCATTCATTGAAATCGGGGTAGTCTTCGTAAGACATATGCGACTTTGGCTCTATTGCTCGATCTTGTTGATGGACTTTGTAAAGAAAACCCACTATCGTATCAGCGGCACTGGCTGCCAGAATGGCTTGCGCCGCTTCCAGTGATGGACGCGGAGCATCAGCTCCGTGTGAAGCAAATCCGCATTGGTTGCGTAGTTCACAGACTCCCTGAACTGCGGTGTTCAAGCCATTCAAAGTTTGTTTCAAACTTTGGCGCACTTCATTGTGCTGACTGGCCGATGGTGGTAGAAATGGCATACTTTCGCTGACCTTCTTAAATAATTTTGGTAAATCATCATTTTCATCATAAGAGAGGGAACGCTCTTTGAGAATAGTGCGGCATACACTTTCGATCAATGTTCTTGCAAGATCGAAAGCCAGCCCCGGATTGTTCGCGATTGCTTCTTCAATAGCATTGACTTGCTTCTCAATATGCGAGAAACCACCCGCAATTGCCTCTCTGGCGCCATACATTTGGAAGGTCGGTGAGTTGGGAAATACCATTTTTTCCTCAATTATGGATATGTTTTATAGGCTTAATCCCCATCATGGCCTCTCTTTATCGAATCACAGCCCTCTCTCCTTCAAAAACCGCTCCGCATCCTTCACCCGAATTTCACCGCGAATAAGTTTGGGCAGCAGTGTATCGCGCAGGGCGGCGAGGGTGCGGGATTCCTGAATCCCGCGGATGATCTGTTCGATCATCGGCTGAATCAAAGTTGTGAATGCCCCTACCACAGGGTCTGGTGGCAACACAAGCTCATAGCGTGCCATGTCAGACCAGTTTGTCCGAGGCATCTTTGTTCCGGTAGAACCTGCGTTGGTGTATTCGACGAATTCCTCACTCGATATATGTCCCAGCACAAAGCCGAACCACGAATGTTCGCGCGAAGTTAGAACTACAATGTCTGTTGAGCAAACGCCATTGACCGGTGCCACGCCGACTTTGTGAAAATATGGCCGAAGCTTCCCGAAAAGAATCTCCTCTCTCTTGAACTCGAACTTGTTGCTCTCCAGATTGTCGGCGGCACCCCATTCCGACAGTGCGATTGACCGCCTAGGCATATGCTCGAGCCCGATGTAGGGCGTTCCCGGCGCAATCTCTTCTGGTTGCTTGCTGCGCCGTGGATTTTCTGCAATGTCCCCGAGCCTCCCCACTCTCCACCCCTCCGGAATCTCGCCGAGTTCCGAATCCACCAGCCGGTCGGGGAAGAGATCGTAGAGGTGGGCGGGCAGGCCGGGAAGGGACTCGCCACGGCGCCAGCGGCCCTCCGTCTTGGCGCGCACGGGCTCAAAATCCACGAACCAGGCCTTGAAGAGCGCCCGCGCCATGTCCTCCAGCGTGCGGCTCATCTTGCGGTTGAGTTCGATTTTGTCATCCAGCGTGCCGAGGATGTGGGCAATGGCGTGACGCTCAGTTGCTGATGGCCATCCCAGTCCCAGTCTTTCAAGGTCTTGCCTGGTCGCATTCCCAAAAACTGAACCGCCGCCCTCGACCGTATGCCAGTACGGTTCCAAATAGCGGAGTACAAACTCAATGTAGCGCGCGTCGTGAGGCTTCTTTGGCCGTATGATAGCTAACCCACGACCAATTGCACATTCCCGGTCTGCCACATTCACGCGCCCTATGGGGGCGCGAACACTCAACAGAATGTCGCCAGGGAGGGCAACGCGAGAGGCCGCTGAACAAAAAACACGCGGTGTCGGATGACGATAGTTGAAGTCTGCCACGCCTTGGAAAAATGGGAGGCCATCGCCATGGGCGTTGTATGTTTCACCGGGCGGCGATTGGCCCATTATGATCTCCGCTACTTCCACAAGCCGGACTTCCCGCCACTCACTCGCCATAGCCGTGCTCCTGTTGTGCCGAACGAGGACAGAGATTGACGATTGACAAAAAACGATTATCAGCTATAATAGAATTAGCCCCCCCGGAGAGAGCATCTCCGGGCCGACGCCCGCCACAAATGGCGGGACGTCTCTTAAATAAGGTGGAATTGTGCCAGCCCAACGCGTGATTGTTTACATTGATGGCTACAACCTTTACTATGGCCTGCGCTCCAAAGGGTGGAAATGGGCGTATTGGCTCAATTTGCAATCTCTGGCAGAACATTTGCTCAAGCCCGAACAAACCCTCGTGGAAGTAAAGTATTTTACTTCCATTGTCAAACGTCCTCAGGGACGTCATGACCGACAAGCGATCTTTCTGGAGGCTCTGCAAACCTTGCCCAAAGTGCGTATCTTCTATGGGCATTTTCTCTCCAACATAGTAACTTGTAAACAGTGTGGACATACTTACCAAACTCATCACGAAAAGATGACCGATGTGAACATTGCGGTTGAATTATTAAGCGATGCCTTCCAGGGGAAAATGGATACTGCATTATTAATCTCCGCTGATAGTGATTTGGTCGGAGTGGTACAAAGAGCTCGTTCTCTATTTAACCTGCGAGTGGTGGTGGCCTTTCCTCCTGGTCGCCATTCGAATACTCTAAAACAGACTTGTAATGGATACCTTACAATCGGGCGAAATATCTTGAAAAAGAGCCGATTTCCTGAAAAGATTGTCAAACCGGATGGATTCCCTCTTCGTTGTCCGGTCGAATGGCATTGATATTTATTCGCCATAACCCAATACTCTCAAAGCCTCCTGTAAATCTACTGTCCACGAAGATATTTCTCGACCCCTACTGAATACCGTTAGTTCAACATTTCCAAGCCCTATTCGTAAAAACAACCCGAAATGGTATTTGTAAGACGGATGGATGGTAAAAGCTCTTAGTTTTTGGTAATCTAATTCCTCGCTTCCGCCTGATTTTTTTACCTCTATAGCCAGTAGATTATTTCCAGTTCTACGCCGATGCACAATAATATCCGGAATAACGGCTTGTTGATCCATATCTGCCAAATTTCCAGGCTGATTTTCAATGTGCACCCTTTTCACTTGGTTACCTAGCCGGTTATACTCGCAATCTACATGCCATTCTGGAAATTCATCCTGGAAATATTCTGCAAGTTTATGGGTAATGGCGCGCTCGTTGATTTCCACATCCAGCAAATCCCAATCATGCCGGTATAAACGGCAAACCGCGGCGATCACTCGCTGTTTTATTTCATTTTCGGAAGGGTAATCCAGTTGAAGGGTCATCTTTTTTTTCTCCTCTATTCACAAAAAAAGGGTTTATATAACCATTTTATTTAATAGATATTGCCTTATTAAGTGAAAACGCCCATTCGTTTAATAAGCGATTGTCTGGCTCCCAAAGCCCAATTCATCCAGATTGCGGGCAATCGCTTCATCCAGTCTTCTCGCTTCTTCTACCTGTGCGTGCCATTCGGCGGTCAAGCGGCGCATCTTTTGCTCAAAGGGTTCGCCATCTTCCTCTTTAGTTGCCGCGCCCACATAACGCCCAGGCGTTAGCACGTAGTTGTGCTTGCGAATCTCCTCCAGCGTTGCCGATTTGCAAAAACCGGGCACATCGGCATAACTCTCTTCACCTCTGCGCCAGGCGTGGTAGGTATCGGCAATTTTGCGGATGTCCTCGTCGGTTAATTCGCGGTGGGTACGGTCCACCATACGCCCCATTTCGCGGGCATCAATGAACAACACCTGCCCGCGACGCGCTTCACTTTTACCCCGCCGCAGGAACCACAGGCAGGCGGGTATCTGGGTGGAGTAGAAAAGTTGCGAAGGAAGGGCAACCATGCAGTCCACCAAATCATCCTCAATGATTTTGCGACGGATCTCACCCTCGCCAGACTGATTAGAGGACATTGAGCCGTTCGCCAGGACGAACCCAGCCACCCCACCCGGTGCCAGGTGGTAAATCATGTGCTGTACCCAGGCAAAGTTGGCGTTACCCGCAGGTGGTATGCCGTATTTCCAGCGTTTGTCCTCGCGCAGGCGTTCACCGCCCCAGTCGGAAACGTTGAAGGGCGGATTGGCGAGAATATAATCGGCGCGCAGGTCAGGAAAGCGGTCATCGTGGAAAGAATCACCATGGGCAATCTGTCCCTCAATGCCGCGAATCGCCAGGTTCATCTTGCACAGGCGCCAGGTGTTGTAATTCGATTCCTGTCCATAGATGGAAATATCGGCTTTGACTTTTCC
Organism: Bellilinea sp.; assembly: GCF_034432615.1. Taxonomy (GTDB): domain Bacteria; phylum Chloroflexota; class Anaerolineae; order Anaerolineales; family Anaerolineaceae; genus Bellilinea. Next base: position 16,806 of record NZ_DAOUBL010000246.1, read on the forward strand.
ACTGCCGTTCTTGTGGGTGGAATTGCCATTTCCGGTGGCATGAGCACGGACAAAGTTCATGGACTGGACAAACATGCCCCCCGAGCCACAGCATGGATCATACACCCGCCCATGGTAAGGTTCGAGCATCTCAACCAGCAATTTGACCACACACTGAGGGGTGTAGAACTCTCCGCCTTTTTTCCCCTCTGCACTGGCAAACTGCCCGAGAAAATACTCGTATACCCGTCCCAGAATATCCTTCTCCCGCGCCGCTTCATCGCCAACGCGTATGTTGGAAATCAGGTCAATCAACTGCCCCAGCCGCTGTTTATCCAGTTGAGGACGGGCATAATCTTTGGGAAGGACGCCCTTCAGCGCGGGATTATCCCGCTCAATCGCTGTCATGGCATCATCAATCACTTTGCCAATATCAGGCTGGCGGGCTTTGGCCTGGATTTGTATCCAGCGGGCTTCGGCCGGCACCCAGAAAATGTTTTTGGCACGGTACTCATCCGGGTCTTCGGGATCGGCGCCTTCTTCGCGTTCCCGTTCCAGTTGACCGTGATACTCCTCAAAGGCATCTGAGATGTATTTCAAGAAGATCAACCCCAGGACTACGTGCTTGTACTCTGCGGCGTCCATACTCCCTCGAAGAGCATCTGCTGCCGCCCATAACTCCCTTTCAAATCCTAAAATTGCCCCATTGGTTTGTGCGTTTGCCAATTTGCCTCCATTGATAAACAAACTCGCCCGCGCATTGCGGTTAACTTGCGCGGGCGGCAAAAGTTTGCTATGCTTATTTTTGCCGCAACGCGCCTTCACCGCGTTGCTGTTCCAGCCTCACCGATGCGAGCGGTGAGGCTGAGTTGTGTCTGGGTTAAGTATATGGTTTTTTTTAGTGAAAATCAATCAAAAACAGATCACTAATTCGACTCGCACCCTATCCCGTCGTGATCGCCGTCAAAGCGGTGTGGATCAGGGGGTAACACCCTGAAACGGCGGAAGGGAATGTCGGGACAATCCAAATCCGGCGGCGGAGGTGCGATACACACATCAGGGTAGGATGGGTGACAATTTCCACTGCCACCACTCGCCGGTGGGAGGACGACAGGAGGGACATAGGTGGGTGTTGGTTTCCAGAAACCCCGCTGAAATTCCCTTGCTGCCCGTTGGGCAGCAACGAACACATCAGCGCAGGCAACATCTGGGGGATAAGTATAGGCATACGCATCCCCCTGCCTGATCAACTCGTAGTTTACGAATATTTCTCCTACAAAGACATACCGTAACAGGCGGTCATAACGATCCACTTCGGACACGTCCTTCACGAGGGTCACTTTTTTGCCTTCAACCAGTCGGCGATTGGCTTCGGAGGATTGGTAAAAATAGACATCTCCCCGTTCTGGTGTATCTATGCCGATGTATCGAACCCGATAGGTCTGGTTTCCAATGCGCACATCAATCGTATCCCCATCAATCACCCGACTCACGATGGCTGTTTCCCGCTTGGTGTTTTTAGGAACACAGTTCAAAGAGGTTGCGGGTAAGGTGACCGTTGTCGTAGGTGAGATGGTTGGAGTAACCGTGATGGTTAGCGTGGGTGTAATCGTTGGAGTAAGAGTCTCCGTAGGAGTTTGAGTGATTGTAGGGGTTGGGGTGATGCTTGAGGTTGGTATGTGTGTTTCTGTTGGCAGGGAAGTAAAGGTAGATGTTGGAGGAATAGTTACAGTGGGGGTTGAATCCGGGAGAATGATGTTTCCAATTGTGAACACCCCGCAACAAATTGTAACCACCCCAAACAATATCAGAATTGGGATTGCAATTTTGGTTTTAGGATTTTTGAATATTTGACCGACCATTGCTGGGTTACACAATCACAACCGAACAACAATCGCTTGTCTTGTTTATGATTGATGAAAAATTATATCGAAATTAGGCGCATAGTAGAACCCGTACTTGCGGGCGGCGCGAAAATTTGCTAGGATGATGTGAAATCATCCAAAAACCCCCACACCTGCATTACGGCCTCACTGTTGTGGAGCAACGGTGGGGCTGATTTATTTCCAGGTAAATAGTATAGCAAAAAATTTTCGTTTTCAAAGCCCTTTTGAAGTGGCAGAATCCAATCTCGTAACAAATTATTACCAAAATATTACTTTTCAAGGAGGTTGGAATGAGCCCGCACCACACTATCCGAATAGAAGAAGCCTTTGATGAATTCCTCCTTTCGCGTCAGGCAATGCGGTGTTCCCCTAGAACCATTCGAACTTACCGTAGCATTTTGGGACGCTTTATTCAATGGCTAAAAAAAGAAGGGGTTCAATCAGTGATCCAATTATCACCAAGGCATGTTCGTAAATTCATGTCTCAAACATCAGGTTCTCAATGGACTTTAAATGGTTACGGCCGTGCAATTCGAACTTTCTTAAATTTTCTAGTTCAAGAAGAACTGGTTGATCACAAAATTTCTATTAAGGTACCGCCTCCGCCAAAACAACGCCTTCCTTTTCTAAACTCCTCCCAAATCAAACAATTATTGGAATTCTGTGACCCCCAAGAAAAGGCGATAATCCTCTTGATCGTTGATAGTGGCTTGAGACGACAGGAGGTTTGCAACTTAAAAATTGGAAATGTACAAATTGAAAGCGGAATGATCCGTGTTGTCCAGGGCAAAGGAAATAAAGACAGGATCGTATTTATCGGCCGCTCAACCATTAATGCGCTTTTAGATTACTTACCAGATTTCAACTGTCGAGAAAGAGAAAGCCCCCTCTTTAAATCGAGTAATGGCAAGCCTTTCAACGAAGACACTATGAGAAGAATGTTTCAACGCCTTTCAAAACGCTCCGGAATCAAAGTGACACCTCACATGCTACGACGGTCGTTTGCCACATTGTCCTTGAAATTGGGAATGGATTTGGTCAGCCTTCAAATGCTTATGGGACATGCCAGCATAGAGACAACTCGCAAATACATTCAGTTATTGGATGATGATCTCCAAAATGCTCATCGAAAAGCAGGCCCCGTGGATCGGTTAAACCTGAATATTACCTCATTTGCTTCAGACTAAACCCAAACCTCTACTAAAGGTCCCTCGGCAGAACTTTTCATATGCTTGCGGAGCAAAAGGTTGCAGATTCGAGTTCTGCCGGGGGCACTCATCTTTTTAAGGTTGCCGACCCCATCGAGGGGTGATATTCGAGCACTGCCGGGGGCACTCATCTTTTTAAGGCTGCCGACCCCATCGAGGGGTGATATTCGAGCACTGCCGGGGG
>NZ_DAOUBL010000247.1:0-9786 GCF_034432615.1 Bellilinea sp.
GGCAGCCAGCCCAATACCCCAGCGGTGGCGCAGCCATAAACCCAATGCCGCAGGAAAACCCAACAACCCAAAAAACACGCCGCTGGCGATAAAATACCCCATTCCCAAAGGAAGATTGAGCTGGCTGTAAAATTCTGCATTGCGGAGCGTTTCAGCCAGCCGCAGCCAGCCGCCGAGCGAAATCAGCAGACAGGCCAGCACCAGCATCTTTAACCCCCATGAGCGTTTTCGTCGGGTGAAAGGCTGGTTCACTTCCATGAAACATCCCATAAGTGCACATGGGCGGTTTCGCCATCCCGCGTGCTGTAGATTTCAATGTCTATCTGACCGGCATTCAATTGCGTGTCAAATGCAATGGTAACCTTGCGTGGATCGGGCGTTTCCTCTTTATCGGCCTCAAACCGCAGCGGGCTGCTGCCATTCGGCGGATAGACCCACACCACCACTTTACCCGGCACACCCCCAATCCGGGCGGTCAGCGATTGCAGGTTTTGCGGCTGATTAAAAATCAGGTTCAACACCAATGGGTTGGCTTCCATCGTGCGGATTAAGGTGCCCGGCTGCCCGTCAAAGACATGTTCGATCTCGCCCATATCCAGCCGCGAGTAGCGCACCTTGAGCAGCGTGCCGTCATTCAGGCGCAGCGCCTTCTCCTGTAAGGCGCGCCGTTCCTGCCGCTCCTGGTCGAAGATTTGCTGTGCATTTTCCACATAACGCAGGCGCACAAAATAAAAACCCACTTTGCCGTTGGGGTAATTCAGCGTGCGCTCCACCTGAATATCGGTAAACTTGTTGCTCTCCTGGACTTTGAGCCATTCTTCCGGAATCATCACGAAGCGGGTGTTTTCTGCCAGCGGCTGAACCTCGTTCAGGTGGCCCTCAATACTGCCCAGGCGAAATGGTTGCGGATCATCGAAGAAAAACCGTGCAATCACATCGGTGCCGTTTGCCCAGGACGGGGAAACCACCAGATCAACGCCGGGGTTTTGGTTGAGATAATCGCTCACTTCGGCGAACAACTGGCGCGCACCCCACTGTAAGCCGCTCAAGCCGTAATCGCTTGACCAGAATGGTGCATTCTGCAAGGCATCCTGCAGCATTCCAAAGGCGGCTGCGGCAAGGATGAGGAAGATCAGCAGGCTGAGCCCAATCGTCCAGTTTGGACGCGGCCAGCGCTTTTGCAATCGGCTGCCGAGCCAGCCGATTGCGCTTTCCAGCCCAAGTCCACCCAACAAAGCCGCCGGAATCACCATGAACAGCGCGCGGGTGATGCCCAGTTTGACCAGCGCTGCCCCGCTGGGCGCCGCCAGCAGCGCCAGCAGAATCAGGCGGTATTCACTCCGGCGGATACCCCGCAGCGCGCGGATCAGACCGATGGCAACGAAAGGCAGCGTAATCCAGCCGAGATGGCCGTACCCCTTCATCACATGACGGATCAGCTCACCCGATTGGGGAACATACCAGTAAAGCGGGTTGAGGCCGCGCAGATATTCCCCAAAATAAATACCCAGTTTAGCCAGCAGAGGGCGGTCGGTCAGCCAGTAGGAATTGAGCAGGGTCAAATGACGCAGGGTTTCCCCCGGGTGCTCAATCTGGAAGCGGAAATAAGGCAGAGCGAACAGCGCTGCCAGTCCCAGCGCGAGCAGCAGGCGGCGGCGCTGCTGCCAGTGGTAACGCCAGTCCGAGATGAGCAGAAACAGGGACAGGCTGGCGATCACCATTTGGGCCGGGCTGTAACTGTAAAAGGCAAGCGCAGCAGCGGTTACTGCGCCGTAAATCCAGGCGGTTTCCCCCTGCCGGTAGCGCAGATAGGAATAAACCAGTGCGGCAAAAAAAGTGACCCCCAGTCCGGCTTCGAAAGCGGTGCGCGAGTGCAAAAACCAGGCCGGCATCACGGTCAGCAGCAGGGCCGCCCCCCAGCCGAAGCGGCTGCCAAAGCCTTTTTGCAGGCTCAGCCCAACCGCAAGCGCTGCCAGCAGGCTGATGATTGCCGGAACGGCTCGGGTAACCCACACCGATTTTCCAAACCAAAGGTAAGGCAGTACCTGAACGTAAACCGAAAGGCTCAGGTTGTACATGGAACCGTTGGGGAAGTAGGTGGGTAAAAATTCGCCGCTGTAACCGCGTAAACCATCCCGCACCAGATCGGCCGCCAGCACGGTTTGCACGGCTTCATCGGTAAAAAAGTAAACCGGAAAGTCCGGCAGGCCAATCAGACGGGTGGCCAGGTAAACCAGTAATGCCAGCCCCAGCAGCATAGACGGCAGATGAGGGACGATCCGTTCCCACCGGCTGGGGCGGGGCTGAACCGCCTGCCCAGCAGCCTCGAGCCAATCCGGCAGGGGCAAAGGCGGGTTGGAGAAGGTGAGCGAGCGGGTTTCCAGCGGTTTGCCTTCGCGCGTGCGGCTTTCAACGGTCAGATGCAGGCTGGTGTTGGGGGGCACTTCCACCTGCAGGTGCAGGTGAATCTCGGCCGGAGGTGTAGGCTGCTCCGTTGAAGGCGGCGGCGCTGCTGCCGGTTGAGATAAGTTTTCTTCGGAAGATTGGGAGATAGAATCCTCGTCGCTCATGTCTATTGGGATTATAGCATGAGCGATTTATTTCCCCCTCCCAAATCCATTTTGGAAAAAGGGTATCTTTGGGGATTAAGAATCATTGGGAATTGAGGGGATTGGTTGAATCACTCCTTGCAATTTCAAAGGATTGTTATCTTTCTTTTTCCTGAAATCAGCTCTGCACAATCATTCTTTTGTAACTCATTTGCCAAAGTGCTATAATCCAAACGATGAATCTCTTTTCGCTGATGGTTGGCATTGGCGCATCGCTGGGTCTGCTGCAAGTCTGGCGGGATGCCCCGCCCGGCAAAGAGTACCCCAGCCTGCTGAATGGCGGGGTGGTGCTGCTCGCCGCGCTGATCGGCGGACGCGCCGGCTTTGTCTGGCTCAACCCCCACCTCTTTACCGCTGATTTACCCGCCGCGCTGCGCTTTTGGGAGGGCGGGCTGATCTTCCCCACGGCACTGCTGGCAGCCTTGCTGATGATTCCGCTGCTTGCGCTGGTTCAACACCAGCCCCTCGCGCGCCTTGCCGATCGGGTCATGCTCATGCTCATCCCCCTCGCCGTCTGTCTGTGGCTGGGTTGCGGTGCGGCCGGCTGCGCTTACGGCGTTGCCCTCACCGATCAATATCCGTGGGCGCTGCCGGTGCTCGATTCGGACGGCACGCTGACCTACCGTTTCCCTCTGCCGTATTTTGCGGCGGCAGCGCTGCTGCTGATTGCCCGCCCGGTGGAGAAAAAAGCCCTTGGGCTGCAAATGCCGGGTGCACGGGCGGTTTTGCTCGGTCTTGTGCTTGCCGTTCATACCCTCCTCTTTTCATCGTGGCGCGCCGATGCAGTGCCAGTGTACCACAACCTGCGCCTGGACTATGCAGTCAGTTATCTGCTGGGTGGTGTAAGCCTGCTGGGGGCACTGGTGTTGGCAGCCATCAACCTCACCCGTGCCATTAACCGCCAGCGTCTCTCTTCCAGAAGGCGCTCTCAATTTTGATCATTTGATCACAGGAAAAATTACCCATGAAATTAACCCTTGGCATGGCTCAAATCAATACCGTATTGGGAAAACCGGAAGAAAATCTCGAAAAACATCTTCAATTTGCTCATCAGGCGGCCCAAAGCGGGGCTGACCTGCTCATTTTCCCGGAACTTTCACTGACCGGCTACGTGCTGCAAGACCTGACTCCGGCAGTTGCCCACCGCCCGCGCCCCGACGACCCGCTTTTTCGTCCTCTGCTGCAGGCCTCGCAGAAGATTGATTTACTGGTCGGCTTTGTGGAAGAGGATACCCGCAACCGCTTTTTCATTGCCGCCGCCTATCTCTCTGCCGGAGAAGTGCGCCATGTGCACCGCAAGGTGTATTTACCGACCTACGGCCTGTTCGATGAGGGGCGATTCTTTGCCTGGGGGGATGCCATTCAGGCGTTTGAAACCCGTTTTGGACGCGCCGGGGTGCTGATCTGCGAAGACTTCTGGCACGCTTCGCCGCCCTACCTGCTCTGGCTGGACGGCGCCGACCTGTTCCTGTTCACCTCTGCCTCCCCAGGGCGCGGCTTGAACAGCGCGCCGATCCTCGAATCGGCCCGCTGGGTGGAACACATCAACCGCGCTTATGCCAGCCTGTTCACCGCGTTTGTTGCCCACACCAATCGGGTGGGTTACGAGGATGGCCTCAATTTTTGGGGCGGTTCAACCGTTTTTGACCCAAACGGAGACTTGATCGTTCAGGCGCCCTATTTTGAAGAAGGGCTGACGCTTGCCGAACTGGACCTCAATCAACTGCACCGGACGCGCGCCCGCCTGCCGCTGCTGCGCGACGAACGTACCGCTCTGGTTCAGCGTGAACTGAACCGCATCCTCACCAGCCGCACCTCCGGTAAGTAAGGAAAATGCCATGAAAATCGTTGACCTGACCATAAACACCGACCTGACCCGGCGCATTTTGACTGGCTTTATCCGCAGCGAAATTACCCGTATGGGCTTCTCCCGCGCCGTCATCGGCCTGTCGGGCGGAATTGACTCGGCGGTATCCTGCTTTTTGGCTGCTGAAGCCCTGGGAGGGGAGAATGTGCTGGCCGTGCGGATGCCCTACCGCACCTCCTCGGCCGATTCGCTCGAGGATGCTCAAAAGGTTATCGAAGCCGCCGGTGTGCAATCCCTGACCGTGGAAATTACGCCGATGGTCGAACCGCTCTTCCAGCGCTTCCCCGAAATGGACAACATGCGGCGCGGCAACATCATGGCGCGCCAGCGCATGATCATCCTGTACGATCAGTCTGCGGCTTTTAACGGGCTGGTGGTCGGCACCGGCAACAAAACCGAAATTTTATTGGGGTACACCACTCTGTATGGCGATTCGGCGTGCGCCCTCAACCCGATTGGCGATTTGTACAAAACTCAGCTGCGCCAGTTGGCTGAGGCTTTGGGCGTACCGGAGTCGATTCGCCGCAAGGCCCCCTCGGCGGATTTATGGGCTGGTCAAACCGATGAAGGCGAATTGGGTTACACCTACGCCGAAGTGGACCGCCTGCTCTATCTGCTGGTGGATCAGCGCTATACACCGCAGGAGTGCATTGAAGCCGGATTCGAGCCGTCATTTGTGCACCGCGTGGTGGAGCGCATGCGCCGCAACCAGTTCAAGCGCATCCTGCCGCCCATTGCCAAACTCAGCAACCGCACCATCGGCTACGACTTCCTCTACCTGCGTGATTGGGGCACTTAGTTTTTTTGTTGCAAGAATGAGGTGTTTGGGTTTTCTTTCTTTGCAACACGCCATTTTCCACAGTCGGTTCGTTCATTGGTCAACCAAATCAGGTATAATTTCTTAAGATGACGGCTATGGACCTGGAAGAAATCCGGCGGTATGTCCCCCAGATTTACCAAATTGCTGCCAAGTTTGGGATTAGCAAGATATTCATCGTCGGTTCCGTAGCACGAGGAGATCAAACCTTACACAGCGACCTTGACTTGTTAATTGAGGTTGAGGAAGGTGTTTCATTATTCAATGTGGCTGGTTTCGCATATGAATGCGAACGGCTTATCGGTAAAAAAATTGATGTAATTCCCTTAAGTGTGATTGAAAAACAATCGGATCAGAATTTTTACAACAAAATCCGTAAAGAAGCCGTCCCCATATGAAAAGTATTCATACGCTGTTGAGGGACATGATTCGGGCAATCGAAACGATACAATCTTATCAGGTTGTTTCGTATGAAAACTTCCTGGAAGACTCCAAAACACAGGATGCAATTCTGTATAACCTGATTGTTCTGGGAGAAGCAGCCAATAAGATTCCTGAACAATTCCAGGAATCTCATCCAGAAATCCCATGGTCATCCATGATTGGCACCCGAAATATCATTGTTCATGGCTATGACCAGGTCAAGTTACCTATTGTGTGGGATATTCTTACGAAAAATCTTCCTGAATTGAAAAAGGCCTGATTCAATTAGCCGATTATATTGAATAGAAATCGGCTGCCTCAAGCAAAATCATTCACTGCTGCAGATCAAACTGGTGTTTCGTGAAGGTGAGTCCAGCGCTCCAGGCACTTTTCCAGTTGGTGCTGCACCTGCTGGTATTCTTCTCCCAGCCGGCTGACTTCCAACGGGTCAGCCGGTGGGTTTTCCAGCAGCCGGCTGATCTCCCCCAGCCGCCGTTCCAGGCCGCTGATTTCGGCTTCCAGGGCATCAATCACCGCCTGGCGGCGCTGTTGTTGATTTTTGGATGGTTCATTCCGCGCCGCCTGCCGTTCGGTTCGGGCAGCCTTTTCCTGATTGCGGCGGGCCGCTTCGGCGGCTGCCTGCTCTGCCAGCCAGGCTTTGTACTGGCTGTAACTGCCCTCAAAGACTCGCAGGGTTCGTTCTTCGGGCAAGACCTCCCAAACCTGGGTTGCCAGTGAATCAATTAAGTAACGGTCATGCGAAACAAGTAGGATGGTACCGCCGTAATCGGCCAGCAGCGATTGCAGCGCTTCCTGAGAGGGCAGGTCAAGGTGATTGGTCGGCTCGTCCAGCAGGAGCAGGTTTGCACCCTGCAAGGCCAGCCGCGCCAGCGCCAGCCGGCCGCGTTCTCCGCCGGAGAGCATGGCAACCGTCTTGAATACATCATCACCGGTGAAGAGGAAGCGCGCCAGGTAGTCGCGCGTCTGGGCCGGCAGCCAATCCGGGACAATCTCTGCAATCGCTTCCATCAGGGTGTGATCGGGGTTCAAACCCTCATGCGCCTGCGCAAAGTAACCAATCTTCAGGCCGGCGCCCAGCACAACTTCTCCGCTGAACGGCGGTGTTTGTTCCAGCAGAGTTTTGAGGAAGGTGGTCTTGCCGGCTCCATTGGGGCCGATGATGGCGGCACATTCTCCTCGCCGCAGAATCAAATCAGGGGCGTAAAAGAGCGGTCTGCCTTCATCATGATAGCCAACCGCCAGTCCGTGCGTGCGGATAACCAGATCACCGGAGCGGTTGGCTGCCTGAATGTGAAAATGCAGGCGGCGCGGCTGACGCGGCGGGGAAAGGCGGGCTTCTTCCAGCAGACGTTCCAGCCGCTTGCGGCGTCCCTGCGCCTGACGGGTATTCTGCCCGGCGATGTTGCGGCGGATAAAATCGAGCTCCTTCTCAATAAATTCCTGCTGTGCCTGATATTCTTCCAGCCGCCGCTGGTAGCGTTCCTCGCGCTGCACGAGATACGCCGAGTAGTTGCCGGGATAAATTTCCAGCGCCGGGGTCATTTCCCAAATGGTATGGACAACCTGGTCCAGAAAGTAACGGTCGTGCGAAACAATCAGCACCGCTCCTTCCCATTCGCGCAGGTAGGTTTCCAGCCATTCGACCGCTTCAATGTCCAGATGATTGGTCGGTTCATCCAGCAGCAGCAGATCGGGGTTTTCCAGCAGCAGCTTGGCCAGCACGGCGCGCGTGCGTTGACCGCCGGATAACTGTGGTAAGGGGCGCTTGAAATCCGCTTGCTTGAAACCCAATCCGTTCAGCACCTGTGCAATGCGTGTTTCAAAGGTATAACCACCGAGGTGTTCAAACTCGGCTTGCAGTTTGCCGTAGGCTTCCATGGCGGATTCGGCGGTTGCGGGGTCTGCCATGGCGGCTTCCAGTTCAGCCAGTTGGTTTTGTCTTTCCAGCAGGTCGGCAAATACGGTCAGGCATTCCTGCCAGAGGGTGCGCTGAGAATCGAGGCGGGCTTCCTGCGGCAAATAGCCGATGCGCAGGCCGCGCGCCCGCTGGACGGTTCCGCTGGAGGGTTCTTCCAGTCCCAGCAGAATGCGTAGCAAGGTGGTTTTGCCAACCCCATTGGCGCCAACCAGCCCGATGCGCGCGCGGGGTGGAATGGCAAAAGACAGGTCACTGAATAAATCCAGTGCGCCGTAGGATTTGCTCAACCCGGAAACCGTAATCAAACTCATGGCGAAAAACAGTATACCGCAGAATGGCGGGGTGTGGAGCAAGAAGAGAGAATTTTTGTGTGGCTTGCCTCCCCCAAAATCGCTAAAGTGATTTTGGGGGAGGTAGGAAGGGGTTCAGTTTGCTTTTGTCTGGGTTTTGTGCTTATTATGGATCCTCGCTTTGTGAATTCTTGAATTAATTTGTAATAATATCTATAATGAAATTGGTAATTGTCCAGGCGCAGGGGGTAGCGTACAGACAATAATCGCTTCATAACCTTTGACCTTCACCGATTTCAACGATTTGGAAAGAACGGGTGATCCTTATGAAGGTCAACCTGATCTACTTTACCCAAACAGGCAATACCCGCCGGATTGCCAGAGCGATGGCGGAGGTGTTTCGAGAGGCTGGTTGGGATACCCGCACCCTATCTCTGAAGAAAGTCACCGTTCAAGATGCAGTTGAAGCTGACCTGTTAGGGGTTGGCAGCCCATGTTTTTCAAGTCAGGCGCCTGCACCCATCAAGAATTTTTTACGAAACCTGCCGCCGCTGCCCGATAAAAAGGCTTTTGTTTTTGCAACTTCTGGAACTGCTCCGGGACGGGTGCTTTATGATTTATACACGCTGCTAAATACAAAGAATGCCGATGTGGTTGGCGGATTTCTGGCTCGCGGCATGGTTCATCATCCGGCGCCATGCCTGTACGGCAGGCTGCCTGATCGTCCAAACGACGAAGATTTTTTACAGGCCCGCCAGTTTGCCGCCGAATTGGTTCGCCACATGAATAGCGGTTTTACCGGCAAAGTAGCGGGAAGCCGCGCAGATACTTTCAAATTGAGGTACGGCTTTTACGATTTTGTGGCGCTGATCAGTTCCGATGCCGTGCTGCGTTGGTTAATGCCCAAACCAAAACTGAACCTGAAGCGATGTAACCAGTGCCGCTGGTGTGAATTTGAATGCCCGGTTCACAATATCGCCCTCGATCCTTACCCCACCGTGGGCACGGCATGTATTCGTTGTTACCGCTGTGTTAACGGATGCCCACAAAAGGCTTACAGCGTAAACTGGAAGCTGGCAAATCTGGTTGTCTATGCTTTTTACAACAAGACCTTCACCGGCTGGTTTGGAACCTGAGGCCTGCCGGCAGCACTCAAACAAAACCGGGTTTGCCGGGTGATCCATCAGCCTGCCGATCTCCTTTCCCCATTTGCACAGCACACGCTGCTTAAAGACCAGAGCGGCTTGAAAGCCGCTCTGGTTTACCAAAAAGGAGAGACCAATAAAATCTCAGGCAGGCTGGGCAGCGCCGGTCGGGCACACGTCGGCGCAGGCACCGCAGTCCTGGCACTTGGAAGCGTCAATCACATACAGGCCGTCCACTTCGGAGATTGCGCCTTCCGGGCATTCGGCTTCGCATGCGCCGCACTGAATGCAATCATCAGTAATCACATACGCCATGGCTGCTTTCCTTTCGTTCGTTTGTGAATTTAAGTACTTTCTGCGGTAAGCATAACATATCCGCCGCAGTTTGTTAGCGGTCTTTTGTCATTTAATCGGTGTAAAAATGTCATATTTAACCCCGCTGCGGAATGCAGGCTAATTCACAATTGTTCGGTTTTTCCAGGCGCAGCGAACGTGGCAATCTTATGTGTGACCCCCACCAACCTCCCCCACTATCGCTTTGGCGATATTGGGGAGGCGAAGGAGGGGGCAATTGATCTGCACGGGTGCGTGTCGCTTCGGGCTGAGGGACATTAACCGCTGCCTGTCCTTTTGAGCGAGCGCAGCGAGCGTGGCAATTTCTGGCATGCCCCCTCCTGTGCCTCCCCCAAAATCGCT
>NZ_DAOUBL010000248.1:0-9776 GCF_034432615.1 Bellilinea sp.
CTGGATTTCTTCTCGGCCTTCCCGGCGATTGTCAATAAACTGCGCACGCTGGAGGATGTGGGTTTGGGCTACATCCGCATCGGTCAGCCGGCAACAACCCTTTCCGGCGGTGAAGCGCAGCGCGTCAAATTATCCCGCGAACTTTCGCGGCGGGCAACGGGGAGGACGCTGTATGTGCTGGATGAACCTTCGGTGGGGCTGCATGCCGCCGATGTTCACAAGTTGATCGAGGTGTTACAACGCCTGGTGGATGCCGGCAATTCGGTCTTGATCATTGAACACAATATGGACATCATCAAAGTGGCGGATTACATCATTGACCTTGGTCCCGAAGGCGGAGACCGGGGTGGAATGCTGGTAGCCGAAGGAACACCGGAGCAAATTTGCGGTTTCCCCGGTTCGTATACCGGTCAGTACTTGCGCGAATATCTATCGCTGCATCACCTGCACAACTGCAAGGACAACGGGCGCTGATTTATTCGATGGTTGCCAGAAATTCGGCAGCAATGGCAGGCACATCCTGATCGGTGGGGATGCCCTGCCATTCATCGCCGGGTTTGACCAGATTGACTACCACGATATTCGCGCCGTTGAAAATGGCACTGCGTGCTTCGCGTAAATCCACCCCGCCGGCGGCTGAAATGACCACATCAAATTTACTGCGCAGCCGATTAACATGGCGGTATTGGATGACCTTGCCGCGGGTGCTTTCTTCGTCACGACCGCGGTGCAGTATGACCACATCGGGGGGACGGCGCATGCGCATGATTTTTTCCAGCGGGTCTTCCACACCCAGCATATCCACCATCGAAATCACGCTCAACTCGGCGCAACGGATAACGAAGCGGTCAAGTGTTTCAACCGGAGAACTGCCGAGAGCGGTGACCGCAGTTGCCCCGGCATCATGGGCCATTTCCACTTCCTGCCGCCCGCCATCGCTGATTTTCAGGTCTGCCACAATTTGACCTTTCCACAAACGACGCATTTCGCGGACGCCGCGCATTCCTTCGTATTTGATATAGGGGGTACCGGCCTCGATGAAAATACGCTCGTTTTGCGGTAACGAGGGGATAATTTGCTTTGCCAGGGCGAGGTCGTAATTGAAAGCGAGCTGCAGGTAGCGGGTTTTGGTATCAAGAAGGCTGCGGCTCATTCTTTCTTGCCCATGATGGTGCTGAGGGTGTTGTTGATGTCGGATGGAACGAAGAGGACAATTTTTTCAGAGGGGTCAGCGGCAATATCGCGGATGGTTTGCAGTGTTCGCAAATGCAAAGCGCCGGCAGATTGGGCGAGGGTTTCGGCGGCCTGTCGCAGATTTTCAGCGGCTGAAAGTTCACCCTGCGAGGCAATGATCATCGCGCGGCGTTCGCGCTCGGCTTCGGCCTGCTTTGCCATGGCGCGTTTCATCTCAGCCGGCAGTTCAATTTCCTGAATCTTGATGCTTTCCACATCCACGCCCCATCCGCTGGTTTCGGCATCCACAATTTCTTTGATGCTGTTGGCAATCTTTTCGCGTTCGCTGACCACAAAATCCAGTTCATGATTGCCGATTACATCACGCAGGGCTGCCTGAGTGTACTGGCGGATGGCATACACATGGTCTTCAATCTTGATGACCACGTCTTCCGGACGCACCACTTTGAAGTACACCACTGCATTGACCAGCATGGGGATGTTGTCTTTGGTCATCACTTCCTGACGGGGCACATCGGCTGTTTTGATGCGCATGTCCACCTTGCGCATGTTTTGAATTACCGGCAGAATCAGGGTAATGCCGGGGTTGCGCGTACCGGTGAATTTTCCCAAAGTGAATACCACACCGCGTTCGTACTGGTAAAGCTGCTTGACGGCGGAAAAGAACAGGAAGATCAGAACAAAAAAGAGGGGGACCAGACAGGCCAACAAGCTGAAGAGTTGATCCATGGCGGGCTCCTTTTTTGAGATAAAAATTGAATTTTTTCTCAATACATTTATACGTAAATTTAAGAATCCCCGTTTCTCAAATACTGTTAAGAACGGGTTAAGAGTGATGAACTCGCTATATGCTTTTTTTGCCCGTCTTTTACCATTCAGATTCGCCGTGGTTGATTTTTTCAATGCGTTTGAGAATGATCTGGTAATAATCGGGGTTGATTTCAAAAGCGATGTAATTTCGTTGATTCAGCAGGCAGGCAGCGATGGTGGTTCCCGAACCCGCAAAGGGATCCAGAACCACCCCGCCGGGCGGACAGGAGGCTTTGACCATGCGTTCGATGATTTCGAGGGGTTTTTGGGTTGGGTGGTTTTCCCGCTCACTGTGAATGCGATGCAAGCGGCTTACCGACCAGACATCTTTGGGGTTGTAGCCTATTTCCAGCCACTTTTTTCCCACAAAGATCGAGCGCGAACGCGCCTTTTTGGTTTGCGGGTCGTAAGGGATGCGCACGGAATCAAGATCAAAATAATACTGACTGGTCTTGGCAAAAAAACCAATTGTGTCGTGTACCGAGGTAAACCGGCGGGTCGTTCCACCCATGCTGGGTACCTTGCGATCCCAGATGATCTCATTGACCATGATCATGCGCTGCTTAAGGTAAAGGAATATTTCCGGGCTGTATCGCCATGTGGTGAAAATATACAGGCTGCCGCTTGGTTTCAGTTTTGGCAGCACCAGTTCAATCCAACGGCAGGTCCATTTGAGCAGGTCATCAGGGTGGCGGCGGTCCGAATCATTGCCGTAGTCTTTGCCCAATCCATAAGGTGGGTCGGCAATGACCAGATCAATGCTCTCATCTGGCAGTTGAGGGATGCCCTCGAGGGCATCCTGATTGAAGACCCGGTTCAACCACGCGGTTGGCAAAATTCCACTCACCCCATTTAATTCATGCTTTTGAACATACCGGGCACCTGATTAAGAGGTGCCCGGCTTTTGTGGCGGATGGAGAATTTTCAGGGGCAGCCACTCAGGTCGTTGCCGTTGAGTGAGGGTCGCCCAATACCATAATACGTAAAGCCATACTGACGCAGTCGTTCCGGATCCCAGAGATTGCGTCCATCCATGATCAATTTATTTCGCATCAGCCCGGCAATTCGTTCGAAATCGAGCTGCTTAAATTCATTCCATTCGGTGGCCAAAACCAGCGCATCGGCGCCTTCGGCTACTTCGTAGGGATTGCCGCATAAATGCACCTTCGGCAGCATGGTGCGGGCGGCGTCCATTGCCTGTGGGTCATAGGCTTTAACGATTGCGCCTTCAACCTGCAGCAGATGAATTACTTCGAGGGCGGGGGCTTCGCGGATATCATCGGTGTTGGGTTTGAAGGAAAGACCCAAAACGCCGATGACTTTCTCGTCCAGCGAACCGAGGGCTTTGCGCAGGCGCAATACAACCCTGCGGCGCTGATTACGGTTGATATCCATGACAGCCTGTAAAAGCTGCGGATTGGTGCCATGCAGTACAGCCATGTGGGCTAAGGCTTTCACGTCTTTGGGGAAGCAGGAGCCACCCCATCCCAAACCGGCATCCAGGA
This sequence comes from Bellilinea sp., assembly GCF_034432615.1. Classification (GTDB taxonomy): domain Bacteria; phylum Chloroflexota; class Anaerolineae; order Anaerolineales; family Anaerolineaceae; genus Bellilinea. Next base: position 3,510 of record NZ_DAOUBL010000248.1, read on the forward strand.
AGGCATTGCCAATCCGTTTATCCATGCCCATACCCTGCGCCACCTGACGCACATCCGCGCCCAGTTCTTCGCAAATATTTGCCATTTCGTTGATAAAGGAAATTTTGGTTGCCAGGAAGGCATTTGAGGCGTATTTAATCATTTCGGCAGTGCGCAGGTCGGTAATCATGATCGGGCAGCGCAGGCTCAGATAAAGTTGCGCCACTTTGGAGGCTGCATCGCGGTTGACCGATCCCAATACAATCCGGTCGGGATACATGAAGTCGTTGATTGCCGAGCCTTCCCGAAGAAATTCGGGGTTCGAAACCACATCAAAATCCAGCGGCTTGCCAGCGCGGCGTTTGCGGATGATATCGGATACCCAGTCGCCTGTGCCGACCGGTACGGTGGATTTGTTAACGACGATAATCGGATGATCCACGAGATCGGCAATTTTTTCAGCCGCTGCCCGAACGTATTGCAGATCGGCCTCGCCATCCACACCCGATGGAGTGCCGACGGCGATGAAGGCAAATTCGGCATCTTCCAGGCCTTGTTCATAATCGGTGGTAAAAATCAAACGCCCGGCTTTGACATTCTGGCTGACCAGTTGTTCCAGGCCGGGTTCATAAATCGGCATGATACCTTGTTTTAGTTTTTCAATGCGTTGATTGTCAATATCCAGACAGCGCACTTCATTGCCAAGGTCGGCAAAGCATGTTCCGGTTACCAGCCCGACGTAACCGGTTCCAATGACACAAATTTTACTCATGGGTTCGCAATCCTCCTGTTGGAATGAATTATACCGGATAGTACCTTATTCATGCAAAATCAATCGTTTCAACTCGCCAGAAGGATGGTGTCTTTTTGGGAAAAATCGGTATAATGGAATTATCCCAGCATTGTCAGATAACTGAACAACTCAACCGAGGAGTCAATACGGCGCAGGCTGCCGATAAATCACCTTAAAAAGAAAGGAGCGAAGAATGACGGCTGCATTGATTGACGGCAAGTTGATTGCAGAAGAAGTTCGGATGCAGGTCAAAAGGACGGTTGAGGAAAGGATCGCTGCCGGAAAGTCCAGGCCGGGGCTGGCAACCGTTCTGGTGGGGGATAATCCAGCCTCGCATGTTTATGTTCGTTCCAAACGCAAAGCCTGTGCAGAGGTTGGCATCGAATCGTTTGGGTTTGAACTGCCAGCCGATGCCACCCAGGAGCAGGTTGAGAAAGTAGTTCGGGAGTGCAACGAAGACCCGCGCATTCATGGGATTCTGGTGCAGCTGCCGCTGCCGGGCGGCCTGGATGAAGAAGCCGTTTTGAACACCATCAGCCTTCACAAAGATGTGGATGGCTTTCATCCGGTCAACATTGGCAGACTGGCACAAAAGGGACGGGAACCGGCCTTTGTGCCGTGCACACCGGCGGGCTGTATTTACCTGCTTAAAAAGACACTGCCTTCCCTGCGGGGCGTCAATGCGGTGGTGTTGGGTCGTTCCAACATTGTGGGCATGCCGGTTGCCTTGCTGCTGGTGCGCGAAGATGCCACCGTTACCATCTGCCATTCACGCACCCGTGACCTGCCTGCGGTGGTTCATCAGGCGGATGTGCTGATTGCCGCGGTGGGCAAGGCAGAAATGGTGCGCGGCGACTGGGTCAAACCGGGCGCAGTGGTAATTGACGTGGGTATCAACCGCATCGAAGACCCCACCCATCCCAAAGGCTCACGTCTGGTTGGGGATGTTGCCTTTGATGAGGTTAAAGAAGTTGCCAGCCACATCACCCCTGTGCCGGGCGGGGTTGGCCCTATGACGATTGCCATGCTGCTGCAAAATACGCTGCGGGCGGCCGAGCTGGCGGATAAATTATGACGAAAATCATGTTGTCTGACAATTGACAAGCCAGCTAAAATCCATTAAACTGAGAATGTCTGATGTCTGATCAGTCCACATTTCCCACCTGCGAGACAAAAACGAGAATGGATTTGCCATGACGCAAACTCTGCTCGTCAAAAATGCTACGGTTCTGGTTACAATGGATGACCTCCGCCGCGAGATTGCGGATGGAGGTCTTTTCATCCGGAATGGCTTCATTGAGCAGGTTGGTAAAAGTGATGAGCTGCCTCAAACCGCCGATGAGGTGCTGGATCTTTCCGGGCATGTGGTGATGCCCGGTCTGATCAACACCCATCACCACTTTTATCAGACTCTCACCCGCGCGGTACCGGCTGCTCAGGATGCCAACCTGTTCAACTGGCTCAAAACACTCTACCCAATTTGGGCGCGGATGACGCCGGAAGATATTTTCATCTCCACCCAAACCGCGCTTGCAGAACTGGCACTTTCCGGATGCACCACTGCTTCGGATCACCTGTACCTTTTCCCGAATGGCTCACGGCTGGATGACGAGATTGAGGCAGCCCGCCCGCTAGGTCTGCGCATTCATGCCTCGCGCGGTTCGATGAGCCTGGGGGAAAGCAAAGGTGGCCTGCCGCCCGACTCGGTGGTGGACAGCGAGGAAGCCATCTTGCGCGACTCGCAGCGACTGATTCAGTCCTATCATGACCCAAAGCCCGGCTCAATGGTGCAAATCGTGTTGGCGCCGTGTTCTCCCTTCAGTGTGACCGGCGAGTTGATGCGCGAAAGCGCGCGGCTGGCACGCCAATATGGGGTTCATTTGCACACTCATCTGGCGGAAACACAGGATGAAGAAGTGTTCTGCCAGCAGAAATTTGGCTACCGGCCGGTGGGTTACATGGAAGCGCTGGAATGGGTGGGCAATGATGTTTGGTTCGCCCACGCCGTACATGTCAACCCGACAGAAATTCAGGTCTTTTCTCATAGCGGGTGCGGGGTTGCTCACTGTCCTTCCTCGAACATGCGTTTGGCTTCGGGAATTGCACCGGTGATGAATTACCTGCAAGCCGGCGTAAAAGTGGGTTTGGGTGTGGACGGCTCGGCTTCCAACGACGGCTCGCACATGCTGGCTGAGGCGCGTCAGGCCATGCTGCTGGCGCGTTTGGGGGCAGGTTTGGCAGGCGCTTCATTGAGCCAGGAAGCAGCGCCGCCTTTGATGACCGCCCGTCAGGCGCTGGAACTGGCTACCCGCGGCGGGGCGGCCGTTTTGGGGCGCAGCGACATCGGCTCGCTGGAAGTCGGAAAATGCGCAGATTTTGTTGCCATCAACCTGAACCGGTTGGATTATGCAGGTGCGCTCCATGATCCCGTAGCGGCCATTGTGTTTTGTCAGCCGCGCCCGGTGGATTACACCGTCGTGCACGGTCGTTTGATCGTCCGCAAGGGTGAATTGCAGACGATTGATCTGATGCGTCAGATTGAAGTGCACAATCAACGGGCAAGACGCTTGTTATCCAGTTAGCAGCAACCTGTTTCAATCGAGAGACAGGTTGCATTCTTACCGGAGGTAAAGAATGAAACAGTTAACCGCTGAGAACACCCGCAAATTGGTGGATTGCGCGATGGGGCGCATTCCGGCCGATCTGGTTGTTCGCAACGGAAGGTGGGTTTGTGTCCAATCGGGGGAAATCATCCCGGCGACGGATGTTGCGGTTTTGGACGGCAGGATTGCCTTTGTGGGGCCTTCAGCGGCACACACGATTGGTGATCATACCCAAATTATTGAAGCGGACGGCCGCTACCTTTGCCCGGGTTTGCTGGATGCTCACATGCACGTTGAATCGGGAATGTTAACCGTGACCGAATTTGTCCGCGCTGTGGCACCGCGCGGCACGACCGGCATGTTTGTTGACCCGCACGAAATTGCCAATGTATTTGGCCTGAAGGGGGTGCGCCTGATGGCGGATGAGGCCGCCGATCAACCCATCCATGTATTCGTTCAAATGCCCTCCTGTGTGCCCTCGGCGCCCGGCCTGGAAACCCCCGGGGCAGCCATTGGACCCAACGAAGTTGCCGAGGCAATGCAGTGGGACGGCATTATCGGGTTGGGCGAGATGATGAATTTCCCCGGTGTGTTCAACAGCGATCCCACCGTCCATGCTGAGCTGGAAGAAACCCGCAAAGCCAATAAGGTCATCGGAGGACATTATGCCTCACCCGATTTGGGTCTGCCGTTTCACGGCTATGTAGCTGGCGGCCCGGAGGATGACCATGAAGGCACCACGCTGGAGGATGCCATCCAACGCGTGCGGCAGGGCATGAAGGTGATGATGCGTTACGGCTCGGCCTGGCATGATGTGGCAGCCCAGGTCAAAGCTGTGACGGAATTGGGGTTGGACCCACGCCATTTCATCCTCTGCACGGATGACTCGCATTCGGCTACGCTGGTACAGGAAGGCCACATGGATCGTGTCCTCCGTCATGCCATTGCACAGGGTTTGAAACCGATGCAGGCGATTCAGATGGCGACCATCAACACGGCGGTTCACTTTGGAGTAAGCCGGGATTTGGGAATGATTGCTCCCGGCCGGTTTGCCGATATTGTCATCGTCGAAGATTTGGTCAATTTTCGTGCCGATGTGGTGATTGCGAAAGGAAAAGTCATTGCCAGCGGCGGCAAATTGCTGATTGAATTAAAGGGGTATGCCTACCCGGACTGGGCAACCCATTCCGTTCGGCTGAAACGCCCGCTCACGGAGCAGGATTTTGATTTGATTGTGCAACAGCCACAGAATGGAAAAGCGGTTGCCAACGTCATCGGCGTGATTGAAAATCAGGCGCCCACTCGCCACCTGAAACTTGAAGTCCAGATCGTCAATGGCAAAGTGACTCTGGCAGGCGAATCCGACCTTGCAAAGATTGCGCTGGTTGAACGGCACCATGCCAGCGGTGTTGTGCAGGTAGGGCTGGTATCAGGCTTCGGATTTGACCAGAAATGTGCGATTGCCACCACCGTTGCTCACGACAGCCATCACATGATTGTGGTTGGAACGGATGAGGCGATGATGGCGCAGGCAGCCAATCATCTGGCACAGGCGGGCGGCGGGCAGGTCGTGATCAAGGATGGTCAAATCATCGGTATAGTTCATCTGCCGATTGCCGGTCTGATGTCCAACCAGCCTGCCGAAGTGGTGGCGGCTGAAGCCGACAGCGTGCTGAAGGGCTTCAAGGCGTGTGGCTGTCTGTTGAACAATCCGAATATGCAATTAAGTCTACTGGCGCTGGTGGTGATTCCGGCGCTGCGAATCTCCGACCGCGGGCTGGTGGATGTAACCCAATTCCGCTTCCTGCCGGTCGTCGAATCCTGAAAAGAGAGGGAAAAATGGATACCATCGTTCATCCATTTCAAAGACTGCAGGTCGAGCTGGCTGATATTATTGCCAAAACACCGCCCGGTGAACGGCTGCCATCCGAACCGGCACTTGCCAAACAGCTGGGTGTTTCTCGCGCCACCCTGCGGGAGGCGATGCGCGCTTTTGAAGGCCAGGGGCTGATCCGCCGTCGGCAAGGGATTGGCACGTTTGTGGTCAGCCATGTGCAGGTGATTGAAACCGGTTTGGAAGTTTTGCAGAGCATTGAAAGTTTGGCAGAAAAAATCAACCTTAAGGTTTACATGGGGGATGTCAAGATTATCCGCCTTGAAGCGGATGCAATTTTGGCAGAGAACCTGAATGTGGAAAAGGGAACACCGCTCATCAAAGTTGAACGGGTGATTACAACCGAACACCGACCGGTCGCCTATCTGATTGACCTGCTGCCGGAAAATGTGCTTTCACCGACGGAATTGGACCAGGGTTTTACCGGCTCGGTGCTGGATTTTCTGTTGAAACGCGGTGACTTGAACCTGATGAATTCCTACACCGAAATCAACGCCACTTCGGCCAGCTCCGAGATTGCAAAAGCCCTTGAAATTCAACGCGGTGACCCCTTGCTGCTGTTTGAAGCCTATTTGTACGACGACGGCGGTCGGGTAGTGGATTACTCTCACAGTTACTTCCTGCCCGGCTATTTTCGTTTCCACCTGGTGCGGCGTGTAGCCAGCCGTCAACCTGTAAATCACGTGTGAAATAAGAGGAGGTGATTTCAAAACCCTGTTCGTTGCAATCGCTGCGACTTCGGTTTTAGCCGGATGATTGAGAACAAAACCGTATGTTACGTTCAATTTTAAGAATAAATTCAAAAAAAATAAATGGAGGTAAACACAATGCGTAGTTTTGCTGGTCGTGACATTCTGTCTTTGAAAGACTTCGAACGGCAGGAATTCTTTCATGTCTTCGAAGTTGCGCGGAAAATGGAAGACATTGCCCGCGAGCGAAAAAACATTGAACTGTGCAAAGATAAAACCATGGTGACGGCTTTGCACAGTTCAATGTTT
>NZ_DAOUBL010000249.1:0-3667 GCF_034432615.1 Bellilinea sp.
CGTGGCTGGCGGTGTGGGGCTGGGTTGCAAAGGCGGCGGGCTGGCCGGCGGCTGAGAGGGGGTGGCTGTGGGCGAGGCGGTGTCGGTTGCGGTTGGAGTTGCAGTGAAAGTGGCGGTTGGCTGGATGGGCTGCAAGCCACTGCGCGGCGGAATGGTTGGGGATGCGGTCATCGTGGCGGTTGGCAGGGGAGTGGGGGTGACATCCAGAGAAGGCGGCTCAAAGTCAGCCCGTACTTCAGGACCAAACGGGCAGGGCTGCGGGCCGGGGCAGTGATTGCCGCCCGGCAGCCAGCCGGAATGATTCAGGATGGTGACCCGGGCACTGTTGCGGTAAGTTGTTTGGGGTTGATAGGTAACCTCGATTTCATATTCGTAACAACGCACTTCGCCGGGGGAGATCTGTTCCGGCGGGCTGATGAGCAGGGTGGCGCCCGGCAACGGCTGCCAATCCTGTCGGCGGGGTTTGATCTCAACCTGATCGAAGATGGTCAAACCCTCAGTTGTGCGCTCACCGCCATTCATCACGCAGATGCGCCCGTAGACGATCATCACCTCTCCGATGGCGTCTTTTTTCCAGCGGCTGTCGGCAGTTTTGTAGGCTTGCAGGGTGGTACCGGCCTGCCCGGGTCCGGTCAGGGTGGGCGTTGAGGTGGCGGTTGGTGTGGGCGTTGCGGTTTCGGTGGGGGTAGGGCTTTCTTCAAAACTGCCGGTTTGAATCTCACCGCTGACGGTGAGCGTTTCGGCCCACAGGGTATCGGCTACCGGCGTGAGGCTGAGAACGAGTGCCAGCATGACCAGCAGCGGAATGACGCGGCGCAGCCGAAGAGCGGCTGGCATTAATTGCTTCCTGACCCGGCTCAGAAGATCCATTGAATCACCTTCTTCAGGCCGATGATCGGCCAGCCGATTTGCGGAACGTAGCGGACGACTTTGCCCTCGACAATTTCCTGCGGGACGGGATCGTCCTGCACGTTGTTGTTGTCGCCGCGGGTGATGAACACCCGCCGGCCGTTTTCCTCCTGAATTTCGATGACGCGGTGGACGATGTAGGAATTGGCGCGGCGGAATTGAATCACATCGCCGACCTGCACTTCGGCCGGGTCAACGCGGGTGATCAGCACCAGATCGCCGGCGACGAAGGTAGGTTTCATGCTGAACCCGCTGACCACGTAGGGGCGGATGCCGAACAGCCCGGAGGTAAACCAGAACAGAGCAACCAGCACCACCGCCAGCCACCACCACGAATTCAGGCTGGCGGCTGGCGCGGCGGGTTGTTCGGCTTCCTGCACGGCGGTAGATTCAACCGGCAGGCTGTTTTGCAGGTAGAAAAATCCGAAAAGCGGCACGAGTGTGCCGATAAAGGCAGTCAACAACCAGTTCAGGTTGGGTAGAATTGGCGAAATCCATTCAAACAGCAGCCAGACGGCGCGGTAGAGGATGGCCGGCAGCGGGCCGCCCAGCCAGACCAGCAGGGAAGCCAGCAGTCCCTCGGCCAGCAGGGGCAGCAGCCGTCCGCCGGTGAGGGCGAGGATTTGTTGTGGGGTTTGCAAATGCCCCCACACGGTGGGGGAAATAAGCAGCAACGGCGAAAGCAAACTGCCCAGAGCCAGCGCCAGCAGCGGGGATTTACCCGCCAGGCGGTTGACCAGCGCGGCGCGGGCGGCTTCCAGCCCGCACAGGCCGGCCAGCATGAACCACAGGTTGCCGATCAGCGCCGGCAGGCGGTGGGCGTAAGGGGAATAGCCAAAGGAAGTCAGCAAACCGGCTGCCAGAAAGGCAGCAGTTTGCAGCAGGCCGATCAACGCGGCGGTGATCAGCAGGCGGCGCGCCGGCTGCGGCCATTCGGCCCAGCCGAGCCGGGAGAGCCCCCAGGCCTGCCCGGCCAGTGCCAGCCAGGCCAGCGGCTGAACGACGTAGACGTTCCATTCCGCCGGCAGCAGCGGAGCGAGGAAGTACACCAGCAGGTAAGCGGTTGCCAGCCTGGCAACGAAAACCACCCAGCCCCAGGCGGGGGAAAGGCGCGGCAGTGTGCGGCGGGCGAACCAGGAGGGTAAAGGCAGGTGTTTGGCGGTCATGATTGCTCCACAGCGGCTGACTTGCGGTTGGGATGCCGCAAGTCAGCCGGATTCAGATCAATATTTTGGGGCGGCTGCCAGACATTGCTCCAGGGTGGCAGATTCGTTCCATTGAGCGATGCAGACATATACATCGAACTCATAGGAGAAATTTTCCTTGGCGGGTTGTTCCACATGGAACTGGATGCTGCTTGCCTGTTCGCAGGAGTCATCTGGACACGGTTCCATTTGTGTGCCAATTCCATCCCAATATCTGACCCAGATTTCACCGTCTTCTGCACCGTTTGCAGATGCGAGGGTGAAATTCCTGGGCACAACCGAGTAACCGCGGATGATGACCGGTACAGTGCCGGTGTTGGCGAAATGCACTTCACAATTGCCCCAGTAGGAGGGGTAGCCGTTTTCGATGGTCAGGTGCAGGATGCGCGGATCTTTTTCATCAATCGTGCAGGTGGTTTTGCCAACATCCTTGCGGGTAGGAATAGGATAGGTGTATGGCCACGGATTGGGAAGCGGGTCCAGTCCGTCATCATTGCAGATGCAGGAAGTCCACTTTCCGTACACTTCTCCGGTATAAACGGTGCCGTCAATCAGCAGGGTTTCACTCCACAAGCCGTAAGCAATGCCTGTGAGCAGCAGTACGCCGAGGAACAGGAGTGGCAGCGCCTTCCATTGACTGTGGGAGTTGTTTCTGTTGAACATCGGCCCTCCCTTTGGTTGGGTTGCTGGAGCGGGGCATGCCCCGCTCCAGCGTTTTATGCTGAACAGCATTATTAATCACTTTCCGTAAATTCGTAATACCCAGTCCAGCAGCCGGTTTCTGTTTCTTTCTCAGTTGCAGTCGTTGAAGAGGGCGCTTCATTCCATTGCAGGGCGTTAATGGTGAAGGTGAAAGTGTAGTCCTTGTTTTCGATCACGCCGTCATTGTTCGTGAAGTGGATCAAGATCCATGCCCATGCACTTTTACCCGGGTGCAGTTGATACCATTGTGGGTAACAAGCTTTGACCGTAACCCACGCAGGATTGTTCTGATTTCCGGTTGGTTGGGTAATGTGCACCGGCACGGTGCCGAGGTTTGAAATGTCGAATTTTACGGCGCAATGGTAAGAAGGATAGGCACCCTTAACTGTAATCTCAATGCCCTCATTGCCGTCACTGGTTTTGTCAAGGTCTACGGCATTCGCATAGCATTCTGCAAATTCATCCTTTTCTTCTGGCTCTAATTGAGGAGAACCATTGACTTCGACCCATTCACTGACATAAGGTCCAGAAAAGCCAACATCCACCTCACCGGTGTTGACCGTGCCGTTAATGGTCAGCGTTTCGGACCACAGACCGTAGGCCACTCCCACGCCGGCCAGCAGGACGATCAGCAGAATGGCCAGCAATTCGAGCGGTAATCGCTTGTTCATCGCACTTTCTCCTTTCTCGAAAGAGTGTTAGAAAATTGGGTTTTGAATTGGTGAACGAACGGTGCGGCTGGTAGGCCGCGCGGGCAAAAATGCGTGTGCGCCGGAGCGGTTGATCACCTCCTTTCAGGGTCGTGACAGGCGGGCGGCGCACCCTCTTTCGAGAAATGGCGGTCGGGGGGC
>NZ_DAOUBL010000250.1:0-1761 GCF_034432615.1 Bellilinea sp.
CAACCGGCATTTTTCGCTTTCCCAAAGACCGTGCCGCCCGAATAATTTTGCGCGCCATTGAGGAATACTTTTTACAAAATCCACAATCCCAGTTGGGTCTGGTACGCCTGACTCTCCTGGATCAGGAAACCCTGGAAGAATTTATCCGCATCTGGGATGAAGAATTCAGCAATCCGTCCCTGCAATGATGATCACCAGCATCCATAACCCCAAAATCCAGCGGGTGCGTGCGCTTTTACAACGCCGCTCCAGCCGCGAAGAAGAGCAAGCCTTTGTGATCGAAGGTGCGCGCCTGATTCAAGAAGCCCACCTGAGCGGAGTAAACCTTGACCTTGTGCTGATCAGCAGCCAGCCTTCTCCCCGTGCGGTACAACTGGCTGCCGAACTTTCCACCATCACGCCGGTTGAGGAAGTCACGGCCGATCTGTTCAAACGCATCTCGGATACCGAGAATCCGCAGGGTATTCTGGCAATTGCGCGCCAGCAGCCGCGCGACCTGCCGGCAAATTGGGACTTTCTGGTGGTTGCCGACGGGTTGCGCGATCCCGGAAATCTAGGCACACTGCTGCGCACCGGCGCAGCCGCCGCTGCCGATGGGGTGATCCTCACCCCTCAATGTGCCGATGTTTACTCGCCCAAGGTTGTGCGCGCTGCAATGGGTGCTCATTTTAAACTGGCCATTCTGCACAAAAATTGGGAGGAAATCATCCTGCTATGCCGTCAGCGAGCGAAGCAGCCTGCCCGACTGCTGGTCAGCGATGTGGAAAGCGGCAGCCCTTGCTGGCAGGTTGACCTGCGCCAGCCGATGGCGCTGGTGATCGGCAGCGAAGCCGAGGGAATTTCGCCTGCCGCCCGTCAGGCTGCCGACCAACACATCATCATTCCCATGCCCGGTCAAATCGAATCGCTGAACGCAGCCGTAGCGGCAGGTATTTTGCTGTTTGAAGTTGTCCGTCAGAGGTACACATGAAAATCCGTACACTCACCTGCTTTCTTGATCCACAGCAAGCTCCCTTTTCAGAATCACTGACAAACCTCGCAGCCTTTGCTGCTGAAGCAGCCGGCCGCTTGCAGCAAATCGGTTTTACCCTGCAAACTCTCCGGCTGGCAACCACCCCCTTTCCCTTGTGGCTGGGTTCTAAAAGTTTAGCCGAGGCAATCCCTCTTGTAAAAGAATGGGAGGATCAGGCTGAAACTGCCGGCTTCGCTTACCTCTCGCTGGGTTGTGCCCTTCCATCCCATCCAGAAGCCTTCGAATGGATTTCACCACTTCTTGCGGCTACACAAAGGGTATTTTTGACCGGTTTGCTGACCACCCCACACCAGCAGGTAGATTTCCAGGCCGCGCGCCATTGCGCTCAAGTCATCCTGGATAACGCCCCCCTCGAAGCAAATGGTTTTGCCAATTTGCGCTTCGCTGCGCTTGCCAACGTCCCACCGGGTTGTCCCTTTTTACCGGCAGCCTACCACACCCCCGGCCAGCCGCCGGCTTATGCGCTTGGTTTCGAATGTGCCGATACCATTTTACGCATTTTTCAGGAGGCGCAAACGCTTTCTACAGCCCGCCAGAATTTGATCAATGAACTGGAAGCGGTTGCCGCCCGCATCGGTGAAATTCTCACCCCCTTACAGGAACGCTTCGGAATACAATTTTACGGCTACGACTTTTCGACTGCCCCTTACCCACAGGACTGGTGTTCTGCCGGGGCGGCTTTGGAGCAATTGGGCATTGTCCCCCTTGGCGGGTTTGGGTCGCTTGCG
>NZ_DAOUBL010000251.1:0-3259 GCF_034432615.1 Bellilinea sp.
TCCCACAAGCGAAAAAACTCCTCATCCAGATCCCACGGTTCAAGCGAAGAAAGGCGCACCCGTTCTACATCGGTATCCGAGAGAATTGCCTCAATTAAATGCCGTAAATGCAACTGCGGAGAAAAATCCTGCCCCCATGACCCAAGATGAACTCCGGATAGTACAACCTCACGGGCCCCACCGGCAACAGCCGCCTTCACGTCGGCAACGACTTCACCGATGGATTCGCTGCGCCCCTTGCCGCGTGCCAGACGGGTGATGCAAAAAGTGCAAAAATTATCACAGCCATCCTGAACCTTGATAAAGGCGCGGGTACGCTGATGAATTCCGGGCAAGGGCTGGCGGGCAAGCGGTTCCAGATCAAACGTCTCAAGCGGCACACCCAAAACCGTTGCGGTCAGGTGGTGTTTTTCCTGGTTGGGTACTACCCAGGACACATGGGGCATTTGCCGGGCTGCTTCCGGTTCCAGGGTTGCCCAGCAGCCGGTGACGGCAATTGCGGCATTGCCGGCTCTGGCAGCCTGCCGGATTTTCTGACGGGAATCCGATGCTGCCGCGCTGGTCACTGTGCAGGTGTTAATGACCACCACATCGGCTTCAGCAGCTGTTTCAGCAATCGAATGGCCGGCAGCCCGAAACTGACGGGCAAGCAGTTCAATTTCACTTTGGTTCAGGCGGCAGCCAACTGTATCAAAATAAATTCGCATACCATTAAGGTTTGATCACATAAAAATTGTCAAAATGAATTTCTACACCCGGTGTTTGATATACCCCTGCCAGCAGCCCCACATCACCCATGCTGAAATCTGTGTCTTCCACTTCCGCAAACTTTTGCTGATTGACAATCAAAGTCAAACGCGGCCCCACACAGTCAGCGCGCAGCTGGTTGCGGGTATATCCTTGCGAGATCATTTTACCAAATTCCAGCCCATTTTGACTGCTTAAAACTTGATATATTCCATCCTTTACTTTCACAATCCCGCCATATCCATCACTGCTGATTAAGAAGGCGTAAAAATTGTATTCATCCTGAAAACGGCAAATCAAACCAAAGTCATTGTCGGTCGGACCGTTGATCAATTCTGCTTCAACGGCAAGGGTAACATCGGTGAAATTTTTACCCGCCAATGACCAGTAGTCGTAATTGGCTTGATTGATCAGAAAGGCAAGCACGCCATTCTGATAGTGGATGACCGCTTCCGGAGAACTCCATTGCCTCCAACCACTGGCCGAATCCGAGAAGTCATCATAAAAGAGAATGCTGCCAGCATCCCTCGCTGCCAGAGCAGAGGTCTCGATTTGTTTGATCAGGTTACATCCACTGAGGAAAAATAAAAAGCCGATTGCAATCAACCCGGTGCGGAAACGATTGAACATGAGAACAACCTCCTGCAGCTGATAATCAGCAATTCATAAGTGCTAAGGTGTAGATGCCTGCCCTAGGGTTGAATTACCTCATCCGGAAAATATCGCTGCAACAGTCTTCTGGCCGTCAGGGCGATGACCTCATCTCGCGATTCGGAAGATCTTTTGAGATACTGGAATGCCTGACTGGTTCGACCCATTTCGAGATAAACCTGACCAAGATGAAGCAACGCCGGGGCATAGGATTCATCTACTCTCAAAGCGTGTTGCAAGAATTGTTCCGCATCCTTCCATTCCCCCAATTGCAAGTAAACAAAACCCGCAGTATCCAGAGAGGCAGGGTTATTGCCATCCAGGTCCAAAGCCCTTTGTGCAGCCGGTAAAGTATAGGATTGGGGATCAAACCCGTTCGAAGCGCTAAAAACCGCCAGCGACCTCCATAATTCCGCATTTTCCGGCTCAATTTCCACTGCGCGCCGATAGGCATGGAGCGCCTCGACCAAATCGCCATTTTGGGCAAGTGCAGCGCCTATTTCAACTTGCCAGCGTCCTTCGGTGGGGTGTTTTTCTGCCAGGACGCGCAAATAACTCAACGCCACCAGTGGCTGATCCTGACGTCGCCAATACAGCGCCATGGCGGTTTGGACAATGTCCGAAGCCGGGTTAAGTTCAAAGGCGCGTCGCAAATCCGGGTAGCCATCCTCTCCCAAATTCTGACGGGCTTCGGCAAGCAAAGCCCACCCTTCAGCATAATCCGGCGACAGGCTGACCGCCTCTAAAAAAGCCTGCTCGGCAACATCCCAATATCCTAATTCACCCAACCGTTGACCAACAATAACCCGCTGATAGGCCGGGTCAGGATTTTCTTGAGCGGTTTCCAAAGCCTCCAGCAGGCGGGCAGCCTGACGTGCTTCCGAACCGCGCGCCGCACTCAACGGGGTCAACAAACGGATGGCCTCCCCCGGCGTCCGGTAGGATTGCAAAACCGCGGTAAGCCATATTGCCTGAATGTTATTCGGCTCAGCGACCGACCAGCGCCGGGCAGCCTGAACAGCCAGGTCCCAACGGTTGGACTTTTGAAAGATCTGGGTAAGTTGTGGAAAGTAGTCCACCGATAAATCGGGTTTTTCCAACAGCGCCAATGCAAACTCAACTGCCCGATTCGTATCGCCCAAATCAAAGAGTGTCCGACTCAGGGCAAACAATCCATTTTCAGAGATGGATTGGGCTTCCCATGCCCGCTCAAAATCGGCTGCTGCCTGCGCCGGATTTCCACCTTCAAGTTCATGAAAAGCCAGCCTCTCCCACCACTCCACACGCTGTGGGTGAAATTCCATCAACAGCCGCAAATTTTGGGCAGCCTTCTCGTGATTTTGCAGCAATTCCGCCTGATACAGACGGGTGATGATTTCCATTTCCCGAAACGGTCGGGGAGAAATCGGCAGAAAAGTCAGAAGAATCAACGGCAAGCAAATGATAACCCCCAGCAAGGTCTGGCGTTTCAGGCTTTGCAAATCTGTTTTTTTCATCTTGACCACAGGTTTTAATTTACCATTGATTCATGCCTATTATGCCTCAGCCAGCCATTTCATGCAATCTTGCTCCCTTTCCAACAAACGGGAACGACCAGCCTGCCAGCCGGGTCACCAATGCAGGAAAAGGGGTCGTTTTTACCCGGCATTCAAAAAATTCTAAACCATTCTGACTTGACACCAAAATTAAGACATGATACATTTGTCATACATGGTCAAGCGGCTCATGGAGCCAGACCTGAAATTCTTCAAAAAGTATGGAGTAAAGCATGTCAGAACGTTTCACCGGGACCGTCAAGTGGTTCAACCCCGCCAAGGGGTACGGCTTTATCGGCCGTGACAATGGGGAGGATGTCTTCGTA
>NZ_DAOUBL010000252.1:0-2511 GCF_034432615.1 Bellilinea sp.
CCGAGTTTGCGCGCTACGCCGGGCTGGGCAGCGGGACGGGTTACGGGCTGGGGCAGGCGCGCCGCCTGCCTTCCCCCGGCCGCGCGGCGGAGTGAGCCGCTGTTATCCTGTTTTACCTGCACCTTAACAACCGAATAGCGTTTCTTTCGGAACGGGTCTTTAAATCAACAACCGGCATGACCTGCCGCGGACGGGTTGAGCCTGCTTTTTTCTTGATCCGGAGGTGTTCATGCCGCCTTTATATGTCGTTCAACAAAATGCAAAACTGCGCCTCCATAACCGCCGCGTGCAGGTGGAAATGGAGGAAAACGGCGAAACCCGCATCCTCACCCAAATCCCCATCGGCCAGGTCAGCCAGATTGTGCTGTTCGGCAACATCGGGCTGACCACGCCGCTGATGGATGCCCTGCTGGGGGAGGGCATCGAGGTGATTTTCCTCTCCCAGCAGGGCGAGTTCCGCGGTGTGTTGAGCGGCGAACTGACCCCGCACGTACCGCTGCGCCGCGCCCAGTACCGCGCCCTCGAAAACCCCGCCTTTGTACTGCAAATGGCCAAGGCGCTGGTGCGCGCCAAGCTGGAACACCAGCGCGCCCTGCTCCAGCGCCACAACCGCGAACGCGGCGACCCGCACATTGACGAAGCCGCCGCGCGGCTGAGCGACGCGCTGATCAGCCTGCCCAACAAGATGAACCTCAACAGCCTGCCCGGGCTGGAAGGCAGCGCCACCGCGGCTTACTTCGGCGGTTTCCGCCGCCTGTTTGACCCGCAGTGGAACTTCAACGCCCGCCTGCGCCGCCCGCCGCCGGACGGTATCAACGTGCTGCTTTCGCTGGGTTACACCCTGCTCGGCCGGCTGACCACCAGTGCCGCCCGCACAGTGGGGCTGGACCCCTACGCCGGCTTTCTGCACGAGGTGGAATACAACCGCCCGGCGCTCGGGCTGGACTTGCTGGAGGAGTTCCGCCCGGTGGTAGACGGCCTAGCGCTGTGGGCGGCCGGCAGCCGAGCGGTTACCCCGCCGGATTTTACGCCCGGCGATGCCAGCCGGCCGGTGGTGATGAGCGAAGCGGCAAAAAAGGTCTTCCTGCGCGCCTTTGAAGAGCGCATGGAGCGCCGCTTTACCCACCCGGTCGCCGGCATGCAGTTGACCCTGCGTCAGTGCCTGATCGAGCAGGCGCGCCAGGTCGCCGAGGCGGTCACCCGCGGCGAGGCCTATTATCGTTCGATGGGCTTCCGCTGATGGCTGACGAACGCGCCTTTTACGTGCTGGCATACGACCTGAGCGATGACCGCCGGCGGGCAAAAATTGCGCGGCTGATGGAATCGCTGGGGGAGCGGGTGCAGGGCAGCGTCTTTGAGGCCTGGCTGACGCCGGGCGAGCTGAACCGGCTGGTGGCAAAGGCCAAAAAGGTGATGAACGAGCGGGAAGACAGCCTGCGGATATACCCGCTGTGCGCCGCCTGCCGCCCCAAAATCCGCGTGGAAGGGCAGGGGAAGCCGCTGCCGCCGCCGGATGTGGTGATTGTGTGAGGGTTTCGCATAGATTATGCGTACCCCCCTCCCCATTCCACCCAAAAAATACCGATTTTGGGAGGGGGGTACGCAACAAAGATGAGAATTGTGGGCAAAGGCGAAAAGTTTGCCGCAAAGGCTTGAAAAAGAAGGAGATTGGATGTAAAATGAAGGCAGAATTTGCGGAAAAAAGCGGTAAAACAACAAAAAAAGGAAGCAACGAAACCGCAGTCCGAATCAATCAATGCCCGTAAGGGCATTAAGACGCTTTCCAGTTATGTCCTCCAAGGCTTCCTCCAGTTCCTGAAGGTCCGAATCAATCAATGCCCGTAAGGGCATTAAGACTATCTGTTATTGACCTCCAACACCTTCAAGAACGGCTTAGTCCGAATCAATCAATGCCCGTAAGGGCATTAAGACTCAACGGGGTATTGGTTGGTTACTTGTTGGGGTGTACGTCCGAATCAATCAATGCCCGTAAGGGCATTAAGACTGTCTCCGTAATGCGGAACAAGCCCCAACCCAAACCCGCGCTGTCCGAATCAATCAATGCCCGTAAGGGCATTAAGACTGTCGCAATCTTCGAACAACCATTCAACCAGTTCGTTCGACCAAGTCCGAATCAATCAATGCCCGTAAGGGCATTAAGACACGTTTCCGCCATCTACGCATCAGCACGCTGCCGGCGAGTCCGAATCAATCAATGCCCGTAAGGGCATTAAGACCTTGAAGGTGCAGATTTCAGGAAGGGTTTGAAGGTTGTTGGTCCGAATCAATAAATGCCCGTAAGGGCATTAAGACGATTATCGAAGCCATCCTCGACCATCATTCGGTCAAGCAGTCCGAATCAATAAATGCCCGTAAGGGCATTAAGACGCAATAAATGAAATGCCAGGTTCGTAACGAATTAAGTCCGAATCAATAAATGCCCCCTCCTGCGCCTCCCCCAAAATCGCTGCGCCGATTTTGGGGGAGGGGGGTGGGGGTGATTCCCGTCAG
>NZ_DAOUBL010000253.1:0-3184 GCF_034432615.1 Bellilinea sp.
CAACGGCGAAGCGCCTGGGACTTACAGCCCGGCTTTCGATCAACTTTCTACCCAACGCGGTCTATGAACCGGCAAGCTGCATCTGCCTCACCCTTGCTGCCGCCGAGAAAGTGGGCTTCGATCCAACGCTGCTCATCTTCGAGCTCATGGCTGCAAATGAATGGGCAGGAAGTACGGGCGAACCGGGATACCCCGCTCGCCGAGGCGGTGTGCCACAGCCGCGCGGTCGATCCCGCGCTCCAAACGGACGACGTAAACGAACCACGAGGGGCGGGTGGTGTACTCCTCCAGAGCGGGCGGCTCGACTCCGGCAATGCCTATCAGCCGCTGGCGGTACCATTCTGCTACCCGTTCGCGCTTTTGGAGCAGTTCTTCCAGCCGGTTCATCTGAGTGGTGCCCAGTGCCGCGCTCATCTCGTCCAGCCGGTAGTTGTAGCCAAGGTAGGTGTGCTGCAGCCAGGTATCGCCCGGGGCGCGCCCCTGATTGCGCAAAGCGCGCATGTACTGCCCGGCGGTTTCGTCATCGGTGACGATCATGCCGCCTTCACCGGTGGTGATTTGTTTGTTCGGGTAGAAAGCAAACACGCCGTAGTCACCCAGCGTGCCGGCTTTGCGGCCTTTGTACTCGGCGCCCAGCGCTTCACAGGAATCTTCAATCAGGCGCAGGCCGTACTGATCAGCGGTGGCCCGCAGACGGTCATAGTCGGCCGGCTGGCCGAATACATCAACTGCCAGAATGGCTTTCAACCGGCCGCTGGGGTGGGTGTTGACGCCGCGGCGCGGCAGCCAGCGCTGAGCGGCTTTGCCGCCCTGCATTAAATCACGGGCTGCTTCGGCAACCAGTGCCGGGTGGATATTGCCGCTGCGTTCTTCAACATCCACAAAGACCGGTACGGCATTTTCAAACAGCAGGGCGTTTGCCGAGGCGACAAACGAAAACGGGCTGGTGATCACCCAATCGCCGGGCTGAATATCCGCGGCCCGCACGCACAGGTGCAGCCCGGCCGTGCCGGAATTAACGCCAATGGCATGCCGCCAACCGGTGAAGTTGCGGAAGGTCTGCTCGAAGGCTTCAATTTGCCCGCCCATGCTCAGGTGGGGGGTGTTCAGCACGTTTAATACTGCCTGCCGTTCGGCTTCGGTCAAATCCGGGGAGGACATGGGGACAATAGGAGGTGGATATGGGCTCATGTCAACGATTCTACCGCAAAGTGCCGGAAGGAATGAGACCAACCCTTACATGGCTTTACCAAAGTCACACAGGGTCAAACCACAGGCTGCCAATGCAAATTAGACAACCTGTCCGCTCGCCCTAACCCCCCAGACCCCCCTTCCCCACAACGCTGCCATGTCCGCTGAACGCGTTTCTCTGCGGGGAAGGGGGGTGATGATGGTGACCCGCGCTGTGCCGCGTTGAGATCAATTTCGACGATGTTTCTCTGCGGGGAAGGGGGCGGGTTGCGCGGTTGGCTGGGTTTTTTGTACCTTTCCCGAACTCACAATAACTTTATTTTTACATAAATGCGGGTGGAAATGAACCAGCCGGCACAACGAGGTAAAACCTCGCCCCTTTAAAGCAGAAAGAGCAGCCAGCCGGAAATGGCGCGGTAGAGCGCCGGAGCCGCCACGTGGCGCACCTTCAGCATCATCCAGCCTGCCACCAGACTATGCAGCACAATCACCCCCCAGCCCGTCCACTGACTTTCGCCCGGCAGCAACAAAACGCGCGGCGCCTGAGCCAGTACAAACAACCCGGCGCTCAACAGCCAGCCGGCAATGCCGCCCAGCCAACCCGCCAGACGCGGCTGCAGGTAGCCGCGGAAGAGGGTTTCTTCCCCCAGTGCAATCGCCAGCAAAATCAGCAAGGCCTGTGCCTGCTCAGCGCTCACGCCGCCCAACAGGCGCATCAGCATGCCGCGCAAGAAAATACTCAACAGCCCTACTGCAATTCCAATTTGCAGCGCGGGAGTCAGCAGCGCCCGTCCCCAGCCGGCGCTGCGCAGGGGCTGCCGGCGGTAAACCAGCGCCGCCCCGCTGATCAAGGCTGCCAGTGCCGCCAGACGGAGCGCCGGATACAAACCGCCCACACCACCCCGCTGGACTTCCTGAGCCGTGGCGGGTTGGGCATACATGACGACCGCCAGCAGCACCATCCCTCCACTTAAAGCCAGCCCAACCAGCCCTTCGCGGCGCGGATATTGAAATCGAAGCGGCGGTACGGCGCGCAGCCGCGGACTGATGCCCAGCAGCATGGTGACTGCTACGACCCCCAGCACTTCACTGATCAACCCCACCCATTGAGCCGTGGTCAGCACCGGCATGCGTTATTCCTGGTCATTCTGGCTTTGCCCGGAAAAATCTTCTTCACTTTCGGGTGATTCAACCTGTATTTCTACCTGTTCTTCCATGCGCACCTGTCCGCGCAGGAAGGCACCTTCTTCAGTGGAGAAAGATACGACCGTCACATCGCCCCACACCCGGCCGGTGGAGCGGATTTCCAGTTTTTCGGCAAGGATGTTGCCGCGCATTGCCCCGGCGACTACGACGGTGTTGGCGCGCAGTTCCGGGCAGGTGACCCGTCCGGTTTCGCCAATCACCACCAGCCCGCGCACGGCAATATCCCCTTCAAATGTGCCTTCAATGCGCACGCCGCCGCTGCCGTGCAGGCTGCCTTTCCAGTTGATGCCCGGCCCCAGCACCGAAGTTACCCGCTCGGTGGGCGGTGGCGGCGCTGATCCCGCCGGTGGATTTCTGCGAAACATGGCCTTCCTCCTCCGTTTGATTCTAACGCGGCGGATAAACGCTGCCGGCATACACCACCGTGCCGGGCGGTACATTCGCCTTGACGGTGGCGCCGTTGCCGACCCGCGCGCCGCGCCCAATGGTCAGATTTAAGTTGATGGTTGCGCCCATGCCGATTTGGGCAAAATCCTCCACCCGCACGCCGCCGGCCAGCAGCGCGCCCGGCGAAAGGTTGACACATTTGCCGATAACGCAGTCATGTGAAACGACCACTCCGGCGTTCAGCACACTGCCGTAGCCGATGACCGCGCAGGCAGAAACGTAACTTTGCGCCAGCACCTGCACGCCGCCTTCCAGCCGCGCCGAGGAATCCACCCAGGCGGTGGGATGCACCAGCGCCGGGCAGTTGAACCTGTTGGCAGCCAGAATTTCAAACACTTTC
>NZ_DAOUBL010000254.1:0-25445 GCF_034432615.1 Bellilinea sp.
TATGGGGTGCTGTCAGGTGGGCGCGGAGGGGCTCGAATAACATCTCCCCATGGGGACGCCCGAGCCTAAAAAAAAACCCCCGTTATGGGGTGCTGTCAGGTGGGCGCGGAGGGGCTCGAATAACATCACCCCATGGGGACGCCCGAGCCAAAAAAACACCCCCGTTATGGGGTGCTGTCAGGTGGGCGCGGAGGGGCTCGAACCCCCGAACCTCACGGATGTGAACCGTGCGCTCTGACCAACTGAGCTACGCGCCCTGGGTGACCTAGATTATAGCAGGATTTTCCGCCACAGGCAAGATTTCGCGTTAGCTTATTAAAAATGTTCCTCTAAGTGGGGTTCGGGATATGCCCAAAACCCAGACAGCAGCAATTTGAACCCTTCAAAAAGGAGAGGCGACGACGGAACAGTGCCCCCTCATGGGGGTTTGAACCCGTGATCAGGGTTTTGCAGTGGCATTGATTGGGTGTCGTATTATTGACATTTTTTGTCTATAAATGTAATATTATGAATAGATTTTAGATGCTGATGGTTTTAGATAACCCACTATAAATCGCTGTGTAACGCGGGTTTTGGAAATAGATATACGTCAAAAAGTGCAGTATATCAGAAACCCGTACAAATTAAAGTTAGACGACATGTAGTGGTGTGACGCGTGCAAGGGAAGGAACAGGATATGGCTAAACTCGTGTTCGGAATGAATCAGTCCCTGGACGGCTACGTCGACCATATGATGTTTGCGCCACGCCCCACGCTCTTTCGCCACTTCATTGAGGAGACTCAAGGGCAGGCGGGCAGTGTCTACGGTCGCCAAATGTACGAGGTCATGCGTTACTGGGACGACGAGCATCCTGAATGGGATGCGGCAGAACAGGCCTTCGCGGCTGCGTGGCGGAAGCAGCCGAAATGGGTCGTCTCGCGCACGTTGAACTCGGTCGGCCCGAATGCCGCGCTTGTCGAAGGTGATCTCGCGAGCTCGATTCGCAAGCTGAAGGCGGAACGTGACGGGGAAATCGAAGTTGCCGGTCCGAGCCTGGCGCACAGCCTCACCGAGCTTGGCCTCATCGATGAGTATCGGATCTACCTGCACCCCGTCGTGCTGGGTCACGGTAAGCCCTATTTCGCCGGACCCCGACCGCCGCTCCGCCTCATCACCAATGATCGGATTGACGAGGATGTGATCCGATTGGTCTATGTTCCTGCTTAATTTCACAACCCTCAGGAAGGCCATTGCTGCTAAAACGTGGTTTTTGGCGAGGGCTAACCGAGGTCTACCAACCGGTTGCGGCGGACGGGCACTGAATCGCATTGTTGGGTTTTGCAAACCCTATTTCAGTAGACAATGAAGGAGAGCCAATCATATTAGATACGAGGATAATACTTTCAGGATTATGGACAGCGGTAATGTTGACCTATCTTTTGGGGGATGTGCTGCGAATATTTGCCGGTCACATTACACCAGGAGAAATCTTAGGTACAAAACCATCTCAGGGGATGTGGTTGTTTGTGGCAGCTTTGATGCTGATTCCGATTGTTATGCTTGTGCTGACCCTGACGTTAAAGCATCCCGCCATTCGCTGGGCGAACATTATCGTTCCGGTATTGCTTGTTGTTTTCAATCTCTTCGGATTTTCTGGATACCTTGGAACGTACGACAGATTTCTGCTCCTTGTAAGCTTTGTGTTTAATGCACTGACGGTCTGGTATGCATTGAAATGGGCAGTTTAGAGGTGCGATTCGATTAAGATCCGAAGTGGATTGCCATGAGAAGCAACTGCTCTTTCGACAAGTATGTTTTGGGAATTCTATTCTTCATTCACGGACAAAGAAGTATCGGAGAAAACTCATGAAAGCGATTGTATACACAGAATATGGGCCGCCGGATGTTCTTCAGCTAACAGAGGTAGAAAAACCTGTGCCCAAGGACAATGAAATACTGGTAAAAGTATATGCGACAACCGTATCAGCAGGAACGGTGGTAGTGCGAAGCGGAAAACACCCGGATTCCACACTGTGGACTCTCGCGCTGCGAATAATGTTTGGCCTCACAAAACCCAAAAAGACTATCCTGGGATATGAGGTGTCCGGGGAGGTTGAAGCGGTTGGCAAAGATGTAAAACTGTTTAAGAAGGGTGACCAAGTTTTTGGAACAACCACTGGCTTAAGAGCTGGCGCTTATGCCGAATATGTATGTCTGCCCGAAGAATGGAAGCAAGGAGTGGTGGCCAAAAAACCTGCGAACATTACCTATGAGGAAGCCGCCGCTGTTCCTATTGGGGGTATGACAGCGTTACATCTTCTGAAAACGGCAAATATCCAGAGGGGACAAAAAGTCCTTATCTATGGCGCTTCTGGAAGTGTAGGTACCTTTGCGGTACAAATTGCCAAGTACCATTTTGGGGCAGAAGTAACCGGGGTATGCAGCACCTCAAGTTTAGATCTTGTAAGATCTCTGGGGGCTGATAAGGTAATTGATTACACTCAAGAGGATTTCACCCAGAGCGGCGAAACCTATGAGATTGTTTTTGATGCGGTTGGCAAGATATCCTCTTCACGCGGTAAAAGCTCTCTGACGAAGAACGGGATCTCTCTAACCGTCAAATCCCTGACAAGCGAAGAGACCGAAAAGCTCATTTTGCTCAAAGAGCTTATTGAGGTGGGAAAGATAAGAGCAGTCATTGATAGAAGTTACTCGTTAGAACAGACCGCCGAGGCTCACAGGTATGTTGAAAAAGGGCACAAAAAGGGGAATGTCGTCATCACGATGGGATACGGTAGCAAAACCTAACCACGGGCTGCAGCCGCACGTGGAGTGAAGCGCAGCGTGTCGGCTGAACCCATCCGTTATGCTGAAATCCAATCGTGCGAGAGGAGAATCATGAGTAAAGTATTCGTCAATATTGGGCTTAGCCTCGATGGCTACATGGCACCGGAAGGAATGACCATGGAGAATTGGGACAAGCCTGAGTACAAGAACTGGGGCGCCAAGTGGGGTGCGCTGATGGGCTGGGCTCTCAATCAAGAGTACATCCGCGAGAACCTCAAGCTCGGACCAGGTGGAGAGACCGGCCCGGTCAATGACCTGCTTCGCAGCACCACGGAGCGCATCGGTGCCAACATTATGGGCAAGCGCATGTTTGAAGGTGGAGAGCGCGGCTGGCCGGAGGAGGCTCCGTTTCACACAGCGGTATACGTTCTTACCCATGAGAAGCGCGAACCCTGGGTGCGCCCCGGTGGGACGACCTTTTACTTCATCAATGACGGACCGGAGCGGGCACTTGAGCTGGCGCGGGAATCTGCGGGCAGTCGTGATATTCGAATTGCAGGCGGCGCAGACGTGATCCAACAGTATTTGAACATGGGTGTCATTGACGAGCTGGAAATCGCCCTGACGCCCGTGTTGTTCGGCAGCGGGCGGCGTCTGTTCGAGAACCTGCGCGAACCCTTGCCGCAGTTTCGCATTGACAGGGTGCTTGATAGTCCAACCGCCACGCACTTGCGCTATGTGCGTCAGTGAGGGTGGTCTGACAACCGGTTGCGGCGGACGGCGTCCCGCCACCAAACTGGAGTGTTTGGCGAGTGACAGGATAGGAGACGATAAGCATGAGCGAACAGGGTTGGCGGGAGTTTCTTTCTGCGGAGGGCATCGATGATTGGGTTGTACTACATGGAGGCGCAACGGCTGTCTTTCGTGTCAGATCGTTGGGAAAAGCGGCACGCTTAGCCGAAGCAATCGCGAGAATCCCGGGTCTTGAAGATACCTGTGTCCTAATGACGATCAGTGATGGCTTTATTAACGTTCGTTTGACGCGCGTTCTTTTACTTCGTCTTCGCTTACGACCATCTCACCCGTAACCATTGCAGCCCTAATTTTGCCTTTCTCAACCATCTGGTGCAAATAGGCTTCTTCCAGCCCGTGCTGGCGGGTGGCTTCGGAAAGTGGAATGAGTGAGGGAAGCGTGACCATGCCTGATCTCTGAACAAACACAAAACGCACCCAGGGGTGCATCGGGTGCGCTGCTCGTCAAAGGGATGGAATCCCTGTGACTAAAAGAAATAGAAACGGGTAAAGTGCTTACTTGAGAGGCGACGACGGGATTTGAACCCGTGATCAGGGTTTTGCAGACCCTTGCCTTACCACTTGGCCACGTCGCCAAAACTTGCAAAAAAGATTTTACTCAACAACCCCGCTTTGGTCAAGCCAAACCTTAAATAACAAACAAATCTACCCATTCGTTGACCGGCATCGCCTGCAGTCTGTTGGCATCCTGACAGACCGACAGAATTTGGGCTGCCTGCTTTGGCGGGAAACGACGAGCCAGATTGACCTTAAATTTTTCAATCAACAGCGGAATCCCCTCCGCGCGCCGCCGGCGGTGGCCGATCGGATATTCGACTACCACCTGGTCGGTGGAGCTTCCATCGCGGAAAAAGACTTGCACCGCATTGGTAATCGAACGCTTTTGCGGGTCGAGGTAGTCCCGGCTGAATTTTGGATTTTCTACCACTTCCATCTTTGCGCGCAAATCATCAATGCGCGGATCGGCAGCGACTTCATCTTCGTAATGCCGGGCAGTCAATTCCCCATAAATCAAGCCGATAGCAGTCATATATTGAATGCAGTGGTCGCGGTCGGCGGGGTTATACAGCGGCCCGCGTTTATCAATGATGCGGATGGCCGACTCGTGCGTGGTGATCACCACTTTTTCAATCTCTTCCAGCCGGTCGCGCACCAGCGGATGAAGTTGAAAGGCTGCTTCTACTGCTGTCTGTGCATGGAACTCGGCCGGGAAGGAAATCTTGAAAAGCACATTTTCCATCACATACGAACCGAATGGCTGCGACAGCTTGAACGATTGCCCGCGAAAAAGTACGTCATAAAAACCCCATGTTTTGGCTGTCAGGGCGGAAGGATACCCCATTTCCCCCTTGACCGCCATCAGCGCAAGGCGTACCGCGCGACTGGTGGCATCTCCCGCTGCCCAGGATTTGCGTGAACCGGTGTTTGGGGCATGGCGATAAGTACGCAGCGGATGGCCATCAATAAAGGCATTGGAGAGGGCGTTGATGATCTCGTCTTTCGTGCCCCCCAGCATGGCGGTTACCACCGCTGTGCTGGCAACCTTGACCAGAATGACGTGATCCAGCCCAACCCGATTGAAACTGTTTTCCAGGGCCAGAACCCCCTGTATCTCGTGGGCTTTGATCATGGCGGTCAACAACTGCCGGATGGTCAGAGGTAGTTTGCCATTCGCCACCGCTGTGCGCGAAAGCCAGTCCGCGGTTGCCAGAATGCCACCCAGATTATCCGAAGGATGACCCCATTCAGCGGCCAGCCAGGTGTCGTTGAAATCCAGCCAGCGGATCATTGCTCCGATGTTAAAAGCAGCTGTGACCGGATCGAGGACGAATTGGGTGCCCGGTACGCGGGCTCCGTTGGGAACAATCGTGCCGGGCACAATCGGGCCAAGCAATTTGGTACAGGCAGGGTAGGAGAGGGCTTCCAGACCGCAGCCCAGCGTATCCATCAGGCACAGTCGGGCAGTGTCGTACGCTTCGGTACTGGTAATTTCTGTATTCAGCACATAATCGGCAATTTGTACCAGCACGTCATCCGGCTGGGGACGAAGATTGGTCATTGCTTCGCTCATGGTTCTGCTGCCGTTATATGCGTTTTTCAATCGGGACGTATTCGCGCGGTTCTGGACCAATGTAATTTGCCGAAGGACGGATAATTTTCCCATCCAGCCGCTGTTCGATGACATGCGCCGCCCAACCGGCAGTACGCGCCATCACAAACAAGGGTGTGAACATGAATGTCGGTATGCCGAGCATGTGATAGACAACCGCACTGTACCAGTCCAGATTGGGGAACATGCGCTTCTGCTCCCACATGACGTCTTCAATCTTTTCGGCAATATCGCACATGGTCTCGTCGCCAAAATCTTTGCATAATGAGCATGAAAGCCCTTTCAAAATCTTGGCGCGCGGATCGGAAATGGTGTAAACCGGATGCCCAAACCCGAGGATAATCCCTTTATTCTCCAAAATGCGGCGGACATCTTCTGCGGCTTCCTCAGGTGATTTATAACGCTCGATGACTTCCATTGCCCCTTCGTTGGCGCCGCCGTGTTTGAATCCTTTTAAAGCGCCAATTGCGCCGGTAATCGCAGAATAGATATCTGAACCTGTGCCGGCAATGACCCGGCCGGTGAATGTTGAGGCGTTAAATTCATGTTCGGCGTAGAGGATGAGCGTAATATCCAGGGCTCGCTCGTGTAACTCGCTGGGTTTGCGCCCGTGGAGAAGATGCAAAAAGTGACCTGCAATCGTATCGTCGTCCGTTTCCACTTCAATCCGCCGTCCGTGATGCGAGTAGTGGAACCAGTAGGTCAGCATGGAGGGGAAAATGGCCAGCAGACGGTCAGCAATATGACGCGCTCCCTCTACGGGATGATCCTCGCGCTCAGGCAGCGTAGCCCCCAAAATGGAGCAGCCCGTGCGTAAAACGTCCATGGGGTGAGCGGCTGCGGGAATCTGCTCCAGCACGGCTTTTACCGGGGCCGGCAAACCGCGCAGCGTCTTGAGCCGCCGCCGGTAGCGGTCAAACTCATTGGCAACCGGCAGTTTTTCATAGATCAGCAAGTACGCCACCTCTTCAAAGGTCGAATACTCCGCCAGATCATTGATATCATATCCACGATAGCGCAGGTCATGCCCCAGTGTACCCACCGTGCAGATTGCGGTGTTGCCAGCCGGAACCCCCGAAAGGGCAACCGATTTCTTCTTGGCATCCTTCTTTTCCAACACCTGATCACTCATCGTCTCTCCTCTCCTTGGCAAAAAGTTGATCGAGTTTTTCTTCGTAAGCGTAATAGTTCAAAACCTCATACAGTTCCGCCCGAGTCTGCATCATTCCCAACACTGCCTGCTGGGTTCCATCCCGCCGCAGGATCTGATAAACTGCTGATGCTGCCGCACTCATTGCCCGGAAAGCAGAAAGTGGATAAAGCACCAACTCAACCCCCACTTCGGCAAGTTGATGGGTGGTGAACAGCGGGGTCTTCCCAAATTCGGTGATGTTGGCTAAAACCGGCACGCCGGCAGCCCGTACAAATTCCGCATACATTCCTAATTCAGTCACTGCTTCGGCAAAGATCATATCCGCGCCGGCTTCGACATAGCGGCGGCTGCGCTCCAGCGCCGATTCCAACCCCTCAACTGCCAGTGCATCGGTACGCGCCATGATGACAAAGGAAGGATCGCTACGCGCATCCACCGCTGCCTTGATGCGATCTTCCATCTCTTCAGGCGGCACAAGCGCTTTACCGGGGCGATGACCGCAACGCTTGGCCTGCACCTGATCTTCAATGTGCATGGCAGCTGCTCCGGCTTTGATCAGCGAACGCACCGTCCTGGCAATGTTAAAAGCACTTCCAAAGCCGGTGTCCACATCCACCAGCAACGGTAATGAACACGCATCGGTAATGCGGCGAGCATCCATCAAAACATCTTCCAGTGTCGTGATGCCCAAATCGGGAACTCCCAATGAAGCCGCTGCAACACCCCCGCCCGAAAGGTAAATTGCCTGAAAACCAGCCCGTTCCGCCAGTAAAGCCGCGTAGGCATTGATTACTCCCACCACCTGTAAAGGTCTTTCCTTCTTCATCGCCTCCCGAAAACGCTCGCCGGCAGAGGGAGATAATTGCACGGTCGCCTCCTGTTTGGTTTAGTAGATGACGGTCGTTGTGCACCTGGCGGTTGTTTTATTCTTAAGAACCGTAACCATTTGCACCCCAACGGGTTACTTTAATGATACCAACTCGATGATTCAAAGTCAATTAATTTCATCGGATTAGTGCAAAATTCACCATTTCGAATGAAGTTTTTTAACCCCCTTGTCCGACAATTTTGTCATTTCAAGATGGTTAATGTCTGACATCTGATTAAAGAGGGTAGAAGTCGGGATTTCTTTCACTATGTCATGCAGCCCAATTCATCCTATAATCTAATAAGGTCATTTCTTCCTGCCAGAATCACGACAAATCATTTTCAATCACCCAAAAGGACGGATCGAATGAAAAAGCATAATTTCAATCCCGGACCCTCAATTCTCCCGCAATATACCATTGAAGAAACCGCCAAAGCCATCCACGAATTTGCCGGTACAGGGCTTTCCATTTTGGAAATCTCTCATCGCAGCAAAGAATTTGAAGCCGTAGTCAATGAGTGCGTTGCCCTGTTCAAAGAGCTGCTGAACATTCCCGAAGGTTATGCCGTCATTTTTGTAGGCGGCGGCGCCAGCACCCAGTTTTTCCACGTTCCCTATAATCTCCTTGAGAAGAAAGCCGCTTACTTGATCACCGGTCAGTGGGCACAAAAAGCCTATAAGGAAGCCAAGTTGTTCGGCCCGGTTGAGGCGGTGGCTTCTTCGGAAGATAAAAACTTCACTTATATTCCAAAGCAATTTACTATTCCCGAAGATGCGGATTATTTCCACATCACCACCAATAACACCATTTACGGTACCGAAATTCTCACCGACCTGGATTCACCCGTGCCGCTGGTGGCGGATATGTCCTCGGATATTTTTTCCCGCCCGGTTGATGTATCCAAATACGGCTTAATTTACGGTGGGGCGCAGAAAAACCTGGCCCCCGCCGGATTGACATTTGTGATTGTGCGGGAAGACATTCTTGGCAAGGTCAGCCGCCCGCTGCCAACCATGGTGGATTACCGCACACACATCAAAAATAATTCCCTTTACAATACACCGCCGGTGGTCATCCTGTACTCTGCTCTCCTCACTCTGCGTTGGATGAAAGAACAAGGCGGGCTGGTCGAGATGGAAAAGCGGAACAAAGCCAAGGCCGAGCTGCTCTACAACGAAATTGACCGCAACAAATTATTTGTCGGCACGGTTGTAAAAGAGGACCGCTCACGGATGAATGTCTGCTTTGTGATGGCGCCGGGCTACGAGCATCTGGAAGCCGAATTTGCCGATTTTGCCAAAAGTAAAGGTATGGTGGGCATCAAAGGTCACCGTTCGGTAGGCGGTTTCCGCGCCTCGTTGTACAATGCCTTACCGCTGGAAAGCGTGCAGGCACTGGTGGACTGCATGCGGGAATTTGAAGCCAACCACTAAACCAAACCAAGTAAAGAAACCCCCGCTTCAAGCGGGGGGCTTTTTTTTACAGGGCGGTTTTCTCATAACGTGCACGGGTGAGGCGGCGGCGAAAGCCCAGTTCGTAAAAACGGCGAATGGCCGCCGGATTGTTGACATTGACATGCAGCCCAACTTCAGGATAGCCCACCTGTTGAAAATGACGCAGAGCATGTGCCAGCAGACCAAAGGCTACCCCCTGGCCGCGCAGTTGTGGGACAACGCCGGTCTGACTGATCCATGCCATCTTTCCCATCTGCCCGGCAGTTACAAACGCCACAGGGCGATTATCCTCGCTGATCGCCAGCCAGGACGAATGGGGGAGAAAATCAGTGTCACCTTCGTATTCGGCAATCCATTTTTCCAGCGGGTCAAACGATGCGGCCCGGTCGTAAAAAGCATCACAATAGGCCCGGTAAAACAGCGGAGCGGTCTCTGCTGTCCAGTTCACCAAGCGATACGTTTCAGGCAGCCGGTCTGCGGGCGGGCTGTGTTCCAGAGAGCAGACCATCATATTTTCCGCAAAAATGGGAGTAAAACCGGACTGAACATAAATGGAATGTGCATCGGCTGTCAGGGCTTCGTTGCGGATAATCAACCGTCGGATGCGGTGATACCCGCTGACCAGATTGGCACGATTTTCCAGCCATTCCAACAACAAAGTGCCCAATCCGCGCCGTCGGTAAAGCGGATGAACTCTTCCGCCCAGTATCACCTGCTGCTCGTTCTCTGAGGAAGGCAGCAGCTGAATCCAACCCACCGCCATGAGGATTTCTTCGCCGGCGGCACAAAAGGTATTGTCCACATGTTCCTGCATGGCTGCCAGCGCATCCCCCACCAGATTGCTGACCCATTCATCGCCGTCTGCCTGTTTGCAGGCACGATCCAGTTCTCTTAATTTCGGTTCATCTTCAGCCTGAAGTCCGCGCCAGGTCATCCAGGCCTTTCCCGCATTTTCACTGTCCATAAGGCCACCTCTTGTTCTATTTTACTCCGCTAACGGTTACAATGGGGTGTATTCACTCATTAAACCCCGTTCTACTATATTTCGTCACTCCAGTCTGTTCAAAAGAAAGGAAAACCGATGACCAGTTCTCAACTACCATCCATTGGCCGCCCGAATATGCCGGAAAGTTATGGTCTTTCACAAAATGCCGCCGGTCAGCTGGAATGGGAGTGGGTTCAGAACCAGATGATTGAAGCCCGCAATTACTGGGTGTGTACCACTCGCAAAGATGGGCGTCCGCATGTCATGCCGGTTTGGGGTGTATGGCAGGAGAATTGCTTTTATTTTGGTACAGATATCCACTCGGTTAAAGCCCACAACCTGGGTCGCAATCCAAACCTTGTTGTTCATCTGGAGAGCGGAGATGAGGTGGTCATCATTGAAT
The DNA here is from genome assembly GCF_034432615.1 of Bellilinea sp. GTDB lineage: Bacteria > Chloroflexota > Anaerolineae > Anaerolineales > Anaerolineaceae > Bellilinea. Next base: position 10,555 of record NZ_DAOUBL010000254.1, read on the forward strand.
GTCGGGCTCAACAGATCAGCGACCCGCAACTGTTGAGCCGCGTGCTGAAGACCTATAGTCAAAAATACGCTGTTTTCTCGGACGAAAGTGAGTTAACCGAAGTAACCATTTTTTACGCCGCCAAACCCTACAAGGTTCTTGCATGGCGGGAAGCCAGTTTTCCCACCAGTGCCACGCGCTGGCGTTTTGACGAATGAGATCGCCTGCGCGAAAATATTTTTAAATCCCTCGGATTACTTCTTCGGATTGACTCCTCAAACATTTCTGCTTTCAGGAGTGAATACTCAAACATCACGGCGGTTAACCATAAAAAGGGCTGGGTCTTTATGATCCAGCCCTCCGCCAGATTTTTTCTCACCTACTCGTACCGCAGGGCTTCGACTATATCCAGCCGGGTTGCCTGACGGGCTGGCACAATGGCAGCCAGCGCACCGAACAACAGCCCGACTGCAAGGGCAGCCAGAATACCGGAAGCCGGGAAGATATACTGCATTGGGAATCCCATCGCCTCGAAGGCCTTGACAGACATCACCCCCATGTAAAGACCGGCCAAAATGCCAAATGCTGTGCCAATCGCTGCCAGAATTAAAGCCTCTGAGAGAATGATCGCCCGCACCTGCCGGCGGTTGGCGCCTACTGCGCGCAACATGCCAATTTCACGGGTGCGTTCCAGCACGCCAATGGCCAGGGTATTGACCATTGCAATCAACGATGGGATGGCGAGGAAGGCAGCCATGGCGTACATGGCGATGAAAACTGCGTCAAACATGCGCGCATTTTCTTCTACATACGCCTTGCCGTTCAACAGTTTGAACTGCGGATAATCCTTCAGCAGGGTCATCAAAGCGCTTTCCACCTTTTCCCGGTCGGCATTGGGCTTGAGATTGATCTGGAAAAACACATCCTCCTGTCGTCCAAAGTCCAGTGCAATGTTGGCCTGGGAGATGTAAGCGGTGGTTGTCTTGGCGTTCAGGTAATCGGTGGCAAGTCCCACCACCCGGTAGGTCTTTTTGCCGCTGGCCGTTACCAGTTCGACTTCATCTCCCACCTGTATACCGGTTGCGGTTGCCAGCACGCCGTTGATGATCATCGCCCGTTCGGTTTTGAGCGCCTGAAAAGCGCTGATCGGATCGCCGGTTGTGAAGGTCAGCGATTCCATCTGGAGGTAGGCGTCCGGGTCAATCCCCAGCACGCCCACAGTAATATCCCCAATCTGGGCGGCGGCAAACCGCAGCGTGCTGACCAGTTCCACCCCCTCAATCTGGCGCAAATCTTCGGCCAGCATCGGCGAAGCGCCGGTATTCGAACCCCACACTGCCAGGGTGGGCGGTACCAGCAGGTAGTCGCTGCCCAGACTTTTTTCCATAATCCGCGTGAAGGTCAGCGCAACCGACGAGAGGATGGAAGCCATCATCACCACCACAGCCAGGGCAATCATGGTGGTTGATGCGGTTACGGTGGCGCGTCCCGGCTGGCGGGTGAGGTTGCCTTCGGCTAACTGCGCCGTCCCATGGCGCGCGAAGATCAGCGCCAGCAGGCTGCCAAACATCACCGCTATCGGATTGATCAGGGCTGGTGCCATGAGGATGAGGGAAACGATGAACATCACTGCCCCCAGTCCAATCAAAGCGGCCTGCTGACTGAACAAAATCCCGGCGGCCAGCGCCATCAGTACCACCCCAGCCCAAAACGACACACTGGCAACCCGCTTGAAATTGACCTTTCCCAAAGACGGGCGCAGGGCTTCCAGCGGGGTGATCCGTGAGGCTGAGTAAGCCGGGATCAGACCGGCGACAACCGTGATGCCCACGCCGAGTACAATCGAGGTGATCAGCAGAACCGGTGAAACCTCTGGCGCACCGACGGTGATGTTTAAAAACTGCTTGCTGATTGGCACAATCAACTGTAAAACCAGCAATCCAAACAAATAACCCAACACCAGCCCCGCAGCAGTGCCGATCACTCCCTGCAGCAGCCCTTCGGTGATGATTAACCAGCGGATGGTACGGCGGTTAGCACCCAGCGCGCGCAGCATGCCAATATCACGGCGGCGCTCTGCGATGATGGTACGGAATGTGTTGAAGATGATGAATCCACCCATCAACAGCGCCAGGAAGCCCATCAGCACAAATATCAATTGAGCGTTCTTCAGGTTGGTATAGATTTCCGAGCCGGTTTCCAATGCCCCAATCTTGAATTGATCACCCAGCGTTTCGGTAATGCGTTTTTGAATGTCGGCCCGGCGGGCTTCATCCAGTGTGCCAAAATTGGCGTCAATGATGTTGATCCTGTCCGGCATATTCATCAAACGCTGGGCTTCGCCCAGAGTTACCAGCACTTCTTCGTTGCCGGGCGTCATTCGTTCCGGCAGGATACCGACGATTTTTAATTCGGCTATGCCGGTGGCGGTCGGCAGCGCCAGGGTATCATCCAGCTTTAAGCCGATTTCGCGAGCCAGCGAGCGGGTGATGACCGCTGCTCCACGATCATCGGGTTCGAGGAACCGCCCTTCAACAATGTTGTAGGCGATCATCTGGCGCCCTGCGAGCGGATCAACCCCTTTCAAAATCAGTGCTGTGATTCGGTCAAAGGCTTGGGGGTCTTTATCGAAGTAATCGGCCGGCAGGTTGATGATTCGTTCCAGCGAGCCGCTGGCGACCTCTACCCCTTCCACTGCCCGCACTTTATCCAACACGGAAGGATCGAAGGCTTCACCGGTTTTGTGTGTGATTGTCACATCCACCTGCCCGGCCACCGCCATCACCTGAGTTTGATAGGCTTTGACGAAGGTGGGCAGAAAAGTATTCATGCCGAAAATGACCAGTACCCCAAAGGTAATTGCCAGGGTGGTCAGAGCAGTACGTAATTTGCGTCCGCTTAAATATCTCCATGCCAGAGTCAAATACAGGTTCATTGCGCGCTCCTTTTTTCGGGTGTCAATCACCAATTTCCCGCATTTTATCCAGCACGGCATCGGCTTGATCGCCATTGCGGTGTTCCAGAACAGTTTCATCCACGATTTTGCCGTCTTTGAGGAAAACAATCCGGTCGGCGTAAGCAGCAATGCGTGCATCATGGGTCACCATGAGAATGGTGCGGTTCCATGTTGAGGAGATCTGCCTGAGCAGGGTGGCAATTTCCTCCGAAGCGCGTGAGTCAAGGTTACCGGTGGGTTCATCAGCCAGAATCAGTGCCGGATCGCTTGCCAGTGCACGGGCAATAGCCACTCGCTGTTGCTCTCCGCCGGAAAGTTCGGAAGGGTGATGATGCAAACGATGCCCCAGACCAACCTGTTCCAGCCACTCCTGCGCTTGTTGACGTGCTTCAGCGGGGTGTATCCCGTCCAAAATGATTGGCAGGGCGGTATTTTCCAATGCGGTCAACACCGGTATCAGATTAAAGAATTGAAAAACAAAGCCCATCTTTCGCCGGCGAATGGCAGTAACCTCATCATCACTGAGCGTAGTCAAATCCTGACCATCAAACAGGACCTTCCCGGAGCTGGGACGATCCAACCCTCCGATCAAATGCAGCAGGGTGGATTTTCCACAGCCGCTGGGTCCCATCACAGCCACAAATTCGCCGGGCTGGATTGAAAGGTTTATGCCGTTCAACGCATGGATTGCGGTTGCTCCATGACCGTATATTTTTGTCAGAGCCTGAGCAGTTACAATGGGGTGATTCATGTTGCCTCCAAATTTAAGTGGATGTTGAATGTGAAGTTTTGGGCTGTTTGGGCGGCCGCCCGCGCGGGCGCAGTTCAGGTTGCGGCACCGGCTGTTTGAGAACCTCATCCAGCCGACTCTCGATCATGTCCAACCAGCGCAAATCGGCTTCAAGGTGCATAATCGCCTGATCCAGTAAGAGGATGTGCGCCAGCGAGGAATAAGGATCCAATTCCATACGCAGCGCCGTCAAGCGGTGCAATTCCTGAAACAAACTGGTGCGCTGCAGGTAAATCAACCGTCGTGGATCCGATTGACCGGTTGCCAGAGCCAACATCAGTTTCAAAAAAAATTCATCCCGCTGGTGCTCCACCTTGACCGGCGACTCAAACCAGCGGCGCAGTTCCTCTCGCCCTGCGGGCGTGATGGCGTAACAACGCTTTGCCACATCCTCTTCGCCTTCAACGGTTTCTTCTACGATCAGGCCGCTTTCTTTCAGGCGGGTCAGGGTGGTGTAAACTTGAGCCGGTTTCAGCTCCCAGGTTTCCCTTCCGCCCATCACAGCCTGAAAGGCTTGCAGCAGCTCATAACCATAGCGGCTGCGCTGGCAAAGCAAACCTAAAAGGGCATTCCGAACAGACATAATTAAAAATACTCACCGGTTTACCAAATTTCGAGAAAATATAAAACCGATGAATATTTTTGTCAAGGGAATTGAGTCGAATCAAAAGAGAGCCGGTTAATTGCCTTGACCGAAATGGTAATTACTCCGTCATTCCCCTGCCAGATATTGCTGCAATGCCTGCAGCACTTTGCTCAATTCTTCCGCGGTTGAATAAACCTGCCCGGCTAATTCCTGCAGGGGGGTTGTCTTGCCGGCCTGCTCCAGTTCGGCCGCCAATACCGCCAGCTGTGAAGCCCCCAGCGTTGCACTGTTTGATTTCAGCGTATGAGCGGAACGCACAAAACGGGCTGCATCACCGCTTGCCATGGTTTCTTTGAGGGTCTCCAGCAGTTTGGGGGCATCGCTGAGATAAGAACGGATAATATCCTCAATGAAACGATCCGCATCTTCACCCATAAAATCCCGATAGGAGTTCAACGTACTCAGATCAAGAGACATGTTCACCTCGCTTAATTTTTTGGTAGGCACTTTCCAACCCGCGCATCAGGTCCTCAACCCGGATCGGTTTTGAAATGTAGTCATCCATTCCCAGTTCCAGATAGCGTTCGCGATCCCCTTCCAGCGCATTGGCAGTCATGGCGATCAAGATTGGACGCTGCTCGGGCGGGTAGCGGCGGCATATTTCACGGGCTGCTTCTTCACCGTCCATTTCAGGCATTTGAACATCCAGCAGCACAACATCATATTGCTGGCGGCGCAGGGCTTCCAGCACTTCCAGCCCATTCGCTGCCACATCCACATGGTAACCCATGCGTTGTAAAATACCGGTTGCCACTTTTTGATTGACCAGATTGTCCTCCGCCAGCAAGATATGCAGTGGATATTGTTGGGCAAAAGTGTGATCAATCACCGGTGCAGTGTGCTTTTTTGGTTGTGAGCGTGGTTTATTGTTCAATACCGACAGGATTGTTTCATACAACTGGATTGGTTTGAGCGGCTTGTAAAGTACGGTTGAAAACAACTCCTGTGTGGCGGAGGCTGGTTTATAACCCAACGAAGTAAAGAGAACCATGGGCAGGTTTTTACCTTGCGGCAGTTGGCGGATTTGTTCGGCAACCATGATCCCATCCATCTCCGGCATTTGCATATCAATCAACGCCAGGTCGAACACCTCTCCGTTGCGAATCAATTCGAGGGCTTCTTTACCGTTGGAAACAGAATAGGGTTTCATCTTCCAGCGTGAGGTCTGGCGGGAGATGATCATGCGGTTCATGGCGTTGTCGTCCACAATCAAAATGCTGCGCTCTGCCAGATCATCGCTTTGAATCTGGTATGGCAGCACGCGGGTGACCGGCGAGGCTTCAGCCTGAATGGTAAAGTGGAAAGTTGAGCCTTTGCCTAACTCGCTTTCCACCCATATTTCCCCACCCATCATCTCCACCAGGCGTTTGCTGATGGATAAGCCCAATCCTGTGCCGCCAAACTTGCGCGAGGTTGAAGCATCCACCTGAGAAAACGGCTTGAACAAGCGGTCAAGCCGCTCCGGCGGGATGCCGATGCCAGTGTCGCGTACCGCAAAATGAACGCGGTAGATTTTGTCTTCCTCAGCAGATTCAACTTTAGCAGCTTCAACCGTGATGAAAACGCCACCCTGTGGGGTGAATTTGACGGCATTGGAGAGCAGATTCACCAGCACCTGCCGCAGACGGGTGACATCCCCTATCAGACGATTAGGCGTATTCTCCTGTATCAGATAAGACAGGTCAAGTCCCTTCTCTGAGGCTTTCGAGGCCAGCAGGTCCATGGCTGACTCGATGCAGTCGCTCAAATAGAAGGGCTGTTTTTCCATGACCATCTTGCCGGCTTCGATCTTTGAAAAGTCCAGAATATCGTTGATGATGGTGAGCAATGAGTCGCCACTGGTGCGGATGGTTTCGACAAAGGTTTTCTGCTCGGCGTTGAGCGGTGTATCTAATAACAGGCTGGTCATCCCAATTACGGCATTCAGGGGGGTGCGGATTTCGTGGCTCATATTTGCCAGAAACTCTGCTTTTGCCTGCGCTGCGGCTTCGGCCTGCCGCCGGGCTTGCAACAATTCGCTAATGTCATGGTAAATGCCGAGCACACCGATGGGCTGTCCGTCCACTACCACCGGCACACCGAAAATTTCCACATCCACAAGACTGCCGTCTTTACGCTTGCGCTGCCCCAGCGAGTGAACTTTTCCCAGACTGACGACTGTAGCGCTGTAAGATTTTGCCTGTTGGATTTCATCCTCGGGAACGATGAGATCGTCAATATTCTTGTGTTCGATCTCACTCAAACGATAACCGAACAGCTCTTCAAAGGCCGGGTTGCAGCCCGTGATGCAATGTTTGTGATCCAGTGTCACAATTGCCACCGGGCTGTTTTCCACCAGCGTTTCAAAATAGCGCTTCTGACGGCGGATTTCATCTTCTGCCTTGCGCCGTTCGGTAATATCCTCCATGACCGAAACCACATACTTTACCTGTCCATCCTCAGCGAGAATTGGAATGGTTGTCTGCTGATTGATGAACAATCCTCCATCCTTCTTCTTTTCAATCAGTTCCCCCTGCCAAGGTTCGCCCTTTAAGACCTGTTCTCGAATTTGAAGGTAAAACTCATCATCATGTGCACCGGAACGGGAAAACCCCAACTTCTTCCCAATCACCTCATCGGGCGCATAACCGGTCAACCGGCAGTAAGCGGGATTGACCCACATTACCCGATCGTCTGTGTCAGCCAGCAGGACGGCGTTGGCGATATGGTTGAGAATGACACTTTGAAGCCGTAATTTTTCTTCATTGAGGCGATTTTTCAAAATCGTAGCCAGGTCACCGGCTACCGTTTCGAGATCCAACGGATTCCATGTTTCATCGTTGACGGTATTCTCGTCAACATATACTGCCAGTACTGCCTCCAATTCCCCATCCACTTCAACCGGCACATACAGATTGCCATGAAAATGATCGCGCTGGATGGAACTGATTTCATTCTGGCAGGTGACAAACTGAATGTCATGGCTGCGCATGGCAGCCCCGCAGCGGCAGTAGCCATCCGGCACCAGGCGGCAAAACTGCCCGGCATTCGGGTCAAGGTAACGCTCTGCTACTATTCTGAGGCTGTTGGTGGCTTTATCATACAAAAAGATGCCGGCCTGTTTGGCGGAGGCAAGCACCGGCAGTTCCAGAATCAGGTCTAGCGATTGGGTCAATGTTTCTTTTAAAGGCAGATTCTGCAAAGAAAGTTGCAGCAATTGATTAAGTACGTACTGCGTTTTAAAGGCCTGATCGAGCTGCTTAACACGCTGGTTAACGGTTTCTTCCAGTTTTTGATTAACCACCATTACCATCTCTTTTTGTCGGCCCAACAGGTAAAATACCACACCAAGGATCAGCGGCGCGCAGGAAACCACCCAGACGATCCGGCTTTCGGAGTACAGCCGAACGATTGAATACCAGCCGGAATAATCCCGTACGTTCGAAAATTCGAGCAGAAGGGCAAAAACCGGGAAGATTAACCCGAGTGCAAAGCCCGTCAGGCTGTATTGGATGGCTAACCGTTTTTTTAAAACATCGGATTTCATGCGGATTATTGCTCCTTCACTCGTCTGGTCACGGAGTTGCTGTTGAGACGAACCGCAAAGTGCCTACATCCAGCACCTCGCCCGGTAGAACGGCGATTTGAAATTCGTGCCCGACACGCTCATCTGCCACAATCAGGTACTGCTTACCGGCCGGCACACCGCTGATCTCAAAGTAGCCGTTGCTGTCTGCTCTGGAAAAGATTTCGCTACCCAAAATGTAGATTTCGGCTTGAAAAGGCTGCCCCCGTTCATCCACAACAATGCCCCTGATGCTGCCGACGCCGCGAACCAGCTGCTGGTTATCGGAGCGGACGAAAACAACCACCGACAATCCAATGACCGTAACCAGTAAAACCAGAATGACCAGTTGCGGCAGGCTCAGCCGCTTTTTGGGCGGCAGGTCTTCCTGCAATCCGTGCTTGAAATCCTTAAGTGAAGGCGACTGTTCAAAATTCATGCCAAACCTCCCCAACCATCGCGCGGCTTACTTTACTTCCAGAATAGAAAAATGACTGGTGCAGGCAGTTGTGTTGCTCCAGGAGCGAAAGCCAACGCCGCCATTTTTATAGACGTGATCAGTTGCTTCCAAAACTTTTTTGCCATCAATCAACACCGTAATGTTTGCCCCTTGAACGACAATGTCAATATCATGTGGGGTTTTGTAAACCGCAAAATCAGTCGGAATATCGCTTTGGGCGATTGGTTTCCAGATTTCCTTACCGTTCATCCAACGGCGAATCAGGAAAGATCCGTTCGGCGACCCATAATTCTTCATTCCCGGATCATATTGAAAAATATATCCCGATGCGCCTTGCTGACCAAAGGTTGTCCTGAAAAACACCCCAAACCCGGAGCCCTGATTAATGACCACATCTTCGAGATGAATGACATAGTCCTTCAATTCGTTTTTCATGGAACAGGTGTTGAAGGTTTGAGTTGCTCCGCTCCAGCAAAAACCGCTGGGGCTGAGTTGGGTACTTCCGAACTGATTTTGCCAGCCACCCATACCTTGTGAAAAGTCATCCTCACAAATTGCTTTTGGTTTTGCAGCAACCGCGCAGGTGCCGCTGTTGGAAAAAATGCTGACTACCGCGCAGTACACATCCCGCAGGGAAATGCCGAAAATCTGTAAGATCAGAATTAATGCCACCACTGCCAGAACGAGGATCAACCCATATTCCAGTAGCCCCTGTCCCGATTCAACCCTGTTTTTTCTCATGTGCACCTCCAGATGGGTCATTTTTGCCTGGCTTTCATCCGCTTTTGAACCCGAACCAGTGCCTCAGAATACGGCTTTGGTGGATTCTTTTTATGTTCCGTCTTGCTCCAGTAAAAGGTAAAATCCTCAAACAGGCCGCCCAGCGCGCTTTCCGGTGCTTCCCATACCGGCGGTTTGCCCATCGTCAAGGCGTTGATCAGTTCATCCCCGGCAAAAGGCAGCACAATCTCAATCCGCTTTTGAAGGACTTTTTCAATTTCTTCTCTGGGCAGCCCCCTGCCTTTGAAGTTCCAGTTGAGAACCAGTTTTACTTTTTCTGGCGAATATCCAATTTTGGCAAACACATCCAGCGCAATACTGGTACATTGTACGGCTGCCAGCTCCGGAGAGAGCACCAGCAGAATCTGATCTGCCTGATCCAGAGCGGCGAGGGTTGTTTCTGAAAAATTATGCGGCAGGTCAAGAACAAGGTATTCATTTTGTTTTGCCAGCAGGCTCAACACCTGTTTGACCTGTTCACCAATCAGTAATTCGGCTTCGTACGGCCGGCGCGGTGCAGCCAGCACACTCAGGCCGGATGGATGTTTCAGCAGAATCTGATAGATGACTTCGGTATCAATCTCTTCCGCTTTGATGTGGGATAATTCCGCCCAGCTGTGACGCAAGGGTAAATCCATCATCAACGCCGAAATTCCATTATCCAACGCCAGATCTATCAGGGTCACCGGCATTTTCCACAACTGGCTCAGTCCGATTGCCGTGTTGGTGGCAATGGAAGAGACCCCAATACCCCCTCGTAACGAAAAGATGGCGATGGTTTGTGCCTGAGTTTTTGCAGGGGCTGGCAGATAAAAAGAAGAACGACGCAATGCAACCTGCACCCGGGCAATAAATTCCTGCGGTTGAAATGGTTTAGGGATGAAGTCATCTGCGCCGGCTTCAAAGGCTTTCAGCCGTTCTTCCAATTGATTCAGGGAAGTTAAAATCAAAATCGGCAGCCGGGCAGTTTCGGGACGGTCTCTCAACCTGCGGCACAGCTGATACCCATCCATTTCAGGCATCATCACGTCCAGAATTACCAGGTCCGGCATGACCTTTGGAATGGCTGCCAGCGCTTCGGTGGCGCTGGCAGCGGCATAAACCTCATACCCCTCTTTTTTGAGGACACCCCCCACCAATTTACGACTGACTTCATTGTCATCCACAATGAAGATTTTTTCACGCATAGCGTCGCCTCCTCTTTTACTTAAAAAAATTATACCGACCGGGCATTGAATACTCCGTAACATCTTTGTAAAGAATATTTTCAGTTTTGTTAGGGAGATTCGGGCTTTTTTTTTACCCCTTCAGTCCATAAATTTGTATAGTTTTGAGCAGAGCAGCCAAGATGACCATTGCAGACCCCATCCATCGCCGGCAGTTGAAGGAAAAGTCAATGGGGAGGCAACAAAAAACAAGCTGGATGAAATGAAATAACCTGTTGGGTTGCGCCGCAAGCCGCTCATCCGCTGGCGGCACTTCCTGCGGCCGTCTAACAACTGATTTCAGACTGTGATGCGTACCCGTGAAAAAAGTCTCACCACCCAGGTGTTGATGGAGCAACCCGGGTCAGCTTCTGCTCAACCGCCCGGTAAATCGGTGGGTATTTCCCTAATCCTTTGAAAGGAAAATGACCTGCCGGAATTAGTTTTCCTGGACTGAAAGGGATTTTTACCACAAGGCGAATTAACCAAACCGGCCGGTAACATAATCCTCGGTTTCTTTGACCCTGGGGGAAACAAACAGCTGCTTTCCAATACCGTATTCCATCAGGCGGCCTTGCAGGAAGAAGGCAGCGTAATCGGCAACGCGTGCTGCCTGCTGAACGTTATGAGGAACCAGCACAATTGTGTATTTTTCTTTAAGTTCCAAAAGCGAATACTCAATTTTGGCGGTTGAGACCGGATCCAGTGCTGAGGTGGGTTCATCCAGCAGGATTACTTCTGGTTCCAGCGCCAGCACCCGTGCCAGACACAACCGTTGCTGCTGTCCGCCGGAAATGGCACTGGCGGGGTCATGAAGGCGGTCTTTGACTTCATCCCACAGGGCTGCCAGCCGCAAGGCTTTTTCAACTGCTTCGTCCAGCCGGCTTTTGTTCTTTTCGCCGGCCAGCAGCAAACCGTAGGCGACGTTCTCCCAGAGCGTCAACGGCAGCGGAACCGGACGAGAAAAGACCATACCAATTTTTCGACGCAGTTCGATCACGTCCGTATCCGGATCAAGGATATTTTTGCCATTGAACCAGATTTTTCCGCTCAAATGACGCACATCGGCAAGGTCGTTCAAGCGGTTAAAGGCGCGCAACAAAGATGACTTGCCGCCGCCTGCCGGCCCAAAAAACACGTTGACCGCATTGGCAATCACTTCAACACTGATGTCGGTCAGGCTTTCTACGCCATCAGAGTAAACCAGGGTCAGATTCTGGACTGAAATTTTACTTTGCATGGTTTGGTTTACCATTGGCGGCGAGCCCGGGCGCGGTTGCGAATGAGGGTTGCAATCAAATTCATACCCAGCACAAATACCAGCAGCACCAAAACTGTCCCATACTGGATTTGCAGCGGCATACCCGGTACAGATGTGGAGATGACAAAAATGTGGTAGGGCAGGGCCATCGTGGCATCCATGGGAGAGGATGGCAGACGTGGTAAAAAGAAAGCGGCACCGGTAAAGAGGATCGGGGCGGTTTCGCCGGCGGCGCGTTCCAGCCCTAGGATGATACCGGTGATCACGCCCGGCATGGCCTGTGGAAGCGTGATTCGCCAGGTGGTCTGCCAGCGGGTACCACCCAGTGAGGTGCTGACCACACGAAAGGCATTGGGCACCGAACGGAGAGCTTCTTCAGTGGTGCTGATGATGACCGGCAGGGTCATGATCGAGAGGGTCAAAGACGCAGCCAGAATACTGGTACCCAAGCGTAAGAAAAGGACAAACAATCCCAACCCGAACAACCCATATACAACGGAAGGGATGCCGGCCAGATTGATGATAGCGATGCGGATCAGCCGGGTTGCAGGATTATCGCTGGCATATTCAGCCAGATAGATGCCGGCAGCCACCCCCAGCGGAACAGAGAAAATGGCTGTTCCCACCGTCAGGTAGATAGTGCCCATGATCGCCGGTAAAATGCCGCCGGCACGCATGCCGTCCTGAGGCATTTGGGTTAAAAATTCCCACGAAATAGCTGGCAAACCACGGATGAGAATAAAAACGATAACCCCGATAACGGGCAGGGCAGTAAGCAGGGTGATCAGGCGCAGTAAATTGATGCCCATTACCTCAACCTGCTTCATTTTCCGGGAATACTCAATTGTTTTCATCGTTCATCCTCAGGAAAGCAAACGTTCGGAGCGTTTTCGGCTGCGCAGCGTGAGGGATGATGCTACCAGATTGACGACTAAAGAAATGAGGAACAAAATGATGCCAATAAAAAAGAGGACATGATAGTGTGGAGAACCGGTTGCGACCTCACCCATTTCAGAGGCGATGGTAGCCGTCATGGTTCGGGCTGGCATAAAGAGGGCATTCAGGCCGCCAGGCAAGACCGGAGCGTTGCCGGTTACCATCATGACCGCCATTGTTTCACCAATCGAACGGCCGACTCCCAACATGAGCGCTGTCAACAAACCGGAACGGGCTGCGGGTACGGTCACGCCCCAGGCAGTCTGCCAGTTGGTTGCCCCCAGCGCCAGCGCACCTTGTCGGTAAGCAGGGGGTACCGTGTTCAGGGCATCCTCGGCAATGGAAACAATGGTCGGCAGGGAGATCAGTGCCAAAAGCACTGCGCCGGTGAAGGCAGTCAATCCGGTGGGCAGGTCAAAGAAGCGGCGGAAGAATGGCGCCACAATTTGAATGCCCAGAAAACCCAGCACAACCGATGGTAAACCTGCCAGAATCTCAATAATCGGCTTTAAGAGATTTCTCAACCAGGGCGGAGAAAATTCAGAGAGAAAGACAGCTGTGCCAATGCCAAATGGTACGGCGATCAAAATTGCGCCAACGGTGACCAGAATTGAACCACTGATGAGCGGAAGAATGCCAAAATATTTTTCGATAGGATACCAGCGGCTGCCGAACAAATCTTTTAGCGGAACGTCATTCAGGGCAGGTAACCCTTCCCGCAGCAGGAAAACAAGGATCAGCCCGACGAACAAAATACTGGAATAGCCCGCCAGGATAATCAAACTGTTGATGATCCGTTCACCGAAAGTTGTGCGGCTCAATTTCATTGGGCTAGTTTCCTGCGCTGAGTGTAACGATTGGCACAAATCCAAGGCGTGAAACAATATCCTGCGCCTGAGGACTGAGGATCCAATTCAGGTATTCACCCACCAGAGGGGGAGCATCCCGGCGGGTGTACATGTATAAATCTCGAGAAATTGGGTAGGCTCCGCTGTTGACCGTTTCAATGGAAGGCAAGACAAACGGCCCCTGTGGCTGAGTACCAATTGCCAGCACTTTGACATGCTCGGTAACATAACCCAGCCCATCGTAACCAATTGCGTTGGGGTTATCACTGACTTCGGCGATGATGCCTTCGGATGAGGGCAGTAAAAGAGTATCTGCCGAAAAGATGGCTTTGTTGTTGTGATCCCCTTTGCGAATCACCTCTTCCAGAAAATAAACATGGGTGCCCGAATTGGTCTCGCGTGACAGACGGACAATTGGACGATTTTCTCCCCCCACTTCCTGCCAGTTGTTGATCACACCCTGATAAATTAACGAGATCTGGTCAATGGTCAGCTGGTTTACCGGGTTTTGGGGATGGACAATGACGGCAATGGCATCCCGGGCGACAACATGTTCTACCGGTTCAATGCCGTTCGCCAGGGCGGCTTGCATTTCCTCTTCTTTAATCTGGCGGGAGGCGTTGGCAATGTCCACCGTGCCACTGATCATGGCGGTGATGCCGGTTCCGCTGCCGCCGCCGGTAACCGAAATGCGCACCTCCGGATGAAGCCGCTGATATTCTTCAGCCCACGCCAGCGCCAGATTGACAATTGTATCTGACCCTTTGTTTTGTATATAAGTGGAAGGTGGTGGGGTTTGATCACTCCCGCTGGCGGTGCAGGCCGTCAGGATCATTGCAATGACGACGATGACGAAGACCGTTATTCGTTTCATGCCTGTATAAATTATAAGCCAGAATATTCAATCAAAATTAATCATCGAAATAAATTTAATCACCACTTTTCAGGAAAAGTGTCATAGCCCGCCGTTTGGGAAAATGGCGGAGTGAGAACTATTCCCCGGTGAATGATACCGATGCGGTATAATTAGGGGGTTATCATTCTGGGTAAGAGAAGGAAAGCGTTATGGATATCGGTACAATACAACCGGTAGATATTGATGAACAGATGCGCTCGGCGTATCTGGACTATGCGATGAGTGTGATTGTGGCGCGCGCTCTGCCGGATGCGCGCGATGGTCTCAAGCCGGTTCACCGGCGTATTTTGTTTGCCATGCAGGAATTGGGCATACGCGCCAACAGCGCTTATAAAAAATCGGCGCGCATTGTCGGCGAAGTGCTGGGTAAATATCATCCTCACGGTGATATGGCTGTCTATGACGCCATGGCGCGCATGGCGCAGGATTTTTCGATGCGCTATCCGTTGATTGATGGGCAGGGCAATTTTGGTTCGATTGATGGTGATGCTCCGGCTGCCATGCGTTACACCGAAGCCCGCCTGAATGCCATGGCTGAAGAAATGCTGGCCGACATCGACAAAGATACGG
>NZ_DAOUBL010000255.1:0-4131 GCF_034432615.1 Bellilinea sp.
ACCCCCACCTGCACCTCCCCCTAAATCGCCCCAGCGATTTAGGGGGAGGCGGGAGGGGGTAATTGCTTTACTTGCGGGTTTTGAATTTATCCCGAATTCACGTTATTTTAACGTAAGCTCGGGATCAGATCAAAACCTTGCATGCAATACCAATCACCCCCACCTGCGCCTCCCCCAATATCGCGAAAGCAATATTGGGGGAGGTGGGTGGGGGGTCACACATAAGATTGCCGCGCTTGCTAAAAAGGACGGCGATTGGGCCGCAGACGGTTCTCAAAAACGGATTTTATGGGTTGATCACCAACTGCCCCTGAAAATATTGAACGGAAACGAAAAAACCGCTTGAAATTACCGTGAAAATTTGCTAACATTTGTTCAGAAAGGGTTCAAATGTAACATGAATCATGAGTCCCCGGAACACATCTCCACCCGGGAGCAACTGCTGGCGCGGGTGGCCTGGCTATATTACGAGCAGGACCTGACTCAGGCAGAAATTGGGGCGCGGTTGGGACTTTCGCGCATCACCGTCAACCGCTTGCTCAAAGAAGCCCGTCAGAACGGGATTGTCGAAATCCGCATCCGGCCGGTTTCCTTTGATCTGCCGCTGGTGGAAATGCTGTTGCAGCGTTTTTCTTTACAGGATGCCTGGCTTGTGCCGGCTGTTGAAGAAACCGGCGAGGAACTGGCTCAATCGCTGGCGCAGATGGCAGCCCTGGTGCTGGCACAGCGCTTGCAGGAGGGTTGGACGGTGGGCATCGGCATCAGCCGCACCATTTCCTACCTTCCCGATTTTCTGGTGTTGGATAAGCCGGTCAACTGCCGGTTTGCCACTTTAATGGGTGGGTTGTACTTCCGTCCGGTGGAGATGTCGCACAACTTCGATATTCTTACCCGTCTGGCAGTGGCTACCGGCGGCGAAGCCTACTACCTGCCGCTGCCCACCTTTGTCAGCGAACCGGCAACGCGGGAGCATTTGCTGGCCGACCCGCTCATCCAGCGCAGCCTGAATGTTGCCCGGCAGGCAGACATGGCGGTTTTCAGCGTTGGCACGGTTGACCCGGCGGCGTTGTTGGTTCAGGCCGGTATCCTCGGCGAAGAAGACTTGAAAGAACTGCTGGAATACGGGGCGGTGGGGGATGTGCTGGGGTATTTCTTCGACCGGAACGGCCGGCTGGTTCCGGCGGCAGTTCACCAGCGGCTGCTGGGGATTTCACTGGAAGACCTGCGCCGTATCCCCTTGAAAATGCTGGTGGCTGGCGGAGAGCCCAAACGCCGGGCTGTCCACGCAACATTGCGCAGCGGGCTGGTGGATGTGCTGGTCACCGACACGGCAACGGCGCGCTGGCTGTGTGATCAAAAAGTAGAGGTGGAGGTGTAAGCGATGAGCAAGGAATGGTTTATCGGTTGGGATGCCGGCAGCAGCGGCGGACGCTGTTTGCTGGTCAATTCGCGCAGTGGACAAATGGTGAGCGCTTACCGGGCCTGGTCGCATCCGCCTTCAGCGGAGGGTGGTTGGGCCTACGACCTGGATACCCGTGCCGTCTGGCAGACGCTGGCTGAGCTGACCCGTGAAGTGCTGGCCAGGGCTGGTGTTCAGCCGCACCAGACAGGCGGGATTGCGGCCGTCAGCCAGCGCCACACTTCGGTGTTGATAGACGAAGCCGGCCAGGTCATTTTTGCCGCACCGAACCGCGATGCGCGGGCGGTGGAACAGAGCATGACTCTGGCAGATACGCGCGGGCAAGAACTGTATCGGCGTACCGGCCACTATCCCAGCCCGGTGTTGATGGCCGCCCGTTTGCTGTGGGTTCAAGAACACCAGCCAGCGCTGTTGGAACGCGCCCGTTACGCGCTGACGCTCAGCGACTGGCTGACCTTTCGGCTGTGCGGCACGGCGGCGGCTGAGTTCTCGCAGGCAGCCGAATCGCTGCTGTTCGATCTCCACCAGCGCAGCTGGGCCGCTGATGTGATCGCCTCGCTGGGTCTGCCAGAAGGAATTTTCCCGCCGCTGGTTCGGGCGGGCAGCCGCCTGGGTGAACTGAGTGCTGAAGCCGCCGAATTTTTGGGCCTGCCGGCCGGTTTACCGGTGGCGGTTGGCGGTGCCGACACGCAAAGCGCGCTGTTGGGCATGGGAATCACCCGCGCAGGGCAGACGGCGGTTGCCGCTGGCAGCACCGCGCCGGTGATGGTGACCACCGCGCAAGCGGCTTTTCATCCGCAGGGACGCACGTGGTGCGGTTTGCACTTGCTGCCGGAGGTGTATGTGGTGGAAAGCAACGCCGGTTCAGCCGGCACGGCCCTGGAATGGGCCGCCGGCGTGCTTTACCCCCATTCGCCTCAACCGGTGGCAGCGCTGTGTGCCGAAGCCGCAACGGCAGCGCCGGGGGCGGGCGGAGTGTTTTCCACCGTAGGGGTGCAGTTGTTCAACGCTGCCGCGCTGGGTCTGCCGGTTGATTCGCTCGCTTTTTCCACCTTCAGCCTGCCGGGCGGCAGCCAGGGACGCGCCCATCTGGCGCGGGGTATTCTGGAAGGGCTGGCAGCCTCCATGCGTTTGAACATTCAGCAGGCGCAGGAAGCCGCCGGAACAGCGGGGCAGGCGGTGCGGGCAGGCGGCGGGTTGACCCGCAGCGAAGCCTGGCTGCAGATGCTGGCAGAAATCTGCGCCCAGCCGGTCGAGGTCGGCCGCACGCCGCAGTCAACCGCACTGGGGGCGGCCATCTGTGCGGCCAGCGGGGCAGGAGAATACCCCTCGCTGGCGGAAGCGGCTCAGGCATTGAGCGGTGAGTTACGCCGTTTTACCCCACAGCCGGAACGGGTGCGTTTCTATGCGGAATGGTTCAGCGAATGGGACGCCATCCGCCGCCAGCGCGAGGAAGCCGATCAGACGGCTGCCGGCAGCATCGTGCAGGCCATGCAGCAGCGGGCAGCACCTCAGGTCAGCCTGCCGCGTGATTTTCGCCCGCGCATTCTGGTCACCGCCGATTTGGGAGAGGAAGCCGTTCGCCTGCTGGGCGAACTGGGCGAGGTGACCTACGCCAGCTATCGCAGTGAGGGCAGACTGTTGAGCGGCGAAGATCTGGTAGAAGCCCTGCGGGGGTATTCGGTATTTGTCACTGAAGTGGATGTGGTGGATGCCCCCGCCCTGGCGAAACTGCCCGACCTGCGCCTGATTTTTGCCTGCCGCGGCAACCCGGTCAACATTGATTTACAGGCCTGCAGCGCAGCCGGCGTGCCGGTAATCAACACACCCGGGCGCAATGCCGATGCTGTAGCCGACCTGACGATTGCTTTCATGCTGATGCTGGCGCGCCGCCTGCCGGAAGCAACCGCCTTTTTGCGCCAGCCGGGCGGTGAAGCCGGTGACATGGGGCGCATGGGGCAGGCTTTCTTCGCCCTGCAAGGGCGAGAACTATGGGGTAAGACGGTGGGTGTTATCGGCGGCGGGGCAATCGGGCAGCGGGTCATCCGCCGTTTGCTGCCTTTTGAAGCGCGTGTGCTGCTGTATGACCCCTACGTCAGTGAAGAGCAGGCGGCTTTATACGGTGCTTTGAAGGTGGGGCTGGAGGAACTGCTTGCTCAAAGCGATTTCATCACCCTGCACGCGGCGGTGACCGATGAAAGCCGCGCCATGCTGGATGCAGCCGCATTTGAACGGATTAAACCCGGCGCGTACCTGATCAACACTGCCCGCGCCGCGCTGGTGGATCAGGACGCGCTGCTCGGCGCGCTGCAATCCGGACGGCTGGCAGGTGCAGCGCTGGATGTTTTCCCGGTTGAACCGCCGGGCAGTGACGACCCGCTGCTGGCGCTGCCGAATGTGATTGCCACACCGCACATTGGCGGGAATACCTGTGAGGTGGGCATTCATCAGGGGCAGATCATTGTGGATGAGATGAAACGCCTGCTGCGCGGAGAAGTGCCGCGTTACGCGCTCAATCCGCAAACGCTGACCAACTTCCGCTGGAGCGGGCAGCGGGCGAGTGACACGAAAGTATTGGAGCAGCTGCGCCACACCTCAACCGCCGGGGTGACCGATTTGGAAGCGGCGCGCAAAGCCGCAAGCGACACGGCGCGCAGCCTGCCTGCCGAAAAGCGCGGCGGACTGCTGAGCGGGCTGAAACGCCTGCTGGT
>NZ_DAOUBL010000256.1:0-1988 GCF_034432615.1 Bellilinea sp.
CAGGCTGCCGGTGTGGCGGCCAACCCGGAACGGCTGCGCATTTCTCACGCTGCCCATCTGATCACCCCGGCGCACCGCGCCCTGGATGCCGCGCAGGAAGCCGCGCGCGGACAGGCCCAGATTGGCACCACCGGCAGGGGAATTGGGCCGGCCTACACCGGCAAGACTTCCCGCAACGGCCTGCGCATGGAGGACATGCTGGACGCCTCGTCCTTCTATAAAAAAATGAAACAGCATGTCGAAGAGATCAACACTATGCTGGTCAAACTCTATCGGGCTGACCCGCTGGATGAAAACGCGGTGGCGCGCGAATACGCCAAACTGGCTTTGCAGCTGGCGCCGTACATTACCGATACCGGCGAGCTGGTTTATCGGGCTTTGCAGCAGGGCAAACGCGTGCTGGCGGAAGGCGCGCAGGGCACCCTGCTCGATCTGGATCACGGTACCTATCCCTATGTAACCAGTTCCTATGCCACGGCAGCCGGGGCGCTGGTGGGGTTGGGGGTGGGCATTGTGCCGGTTGAGCGCGTCATCGGCGTGACCAAATCCTTCCAGACCCGGGTTGGAGCGGGGCCTTTCCCCACCGAGGTGTTCGGCAAAACCGCCGAACGTCTGCGCGGCAGTGGCAAAAACCCCTGGGATGAATTTGGCACCACCACCGGACGCCCGCGGCGAGTCGGCTGGCTGGATGGGGTGTTGCTGCGGTATGCCCTGCGTGTCAACGGCGTGACCGAATTGATGGTGACCAAGATGGACATCCTCAGCGGTTTGACCAATTTGCGCCTGTGCACCGCTTACCAGCAGGGCAGTCAGGTGGTGCACGAACTGCCGCTGGGCCCGGCCAACCTGACTCCTTACGAGCCGGTTTACGAAGAACTGGCGGGTTGGGAAGAAGAAATTACCTCGGTGCGCCGCTGG
Organism: Bellilinea sp.; assembly: GCF_034432615.1. Classification (GTDB taxonomy): domain Bacteria; phylum Chloroflexota; class Anaerolineae; order Anaerolineales; family Anaerolineaceae; genus Bellilinea. The sequence goes on from NZ_DAOUBL010000256.1 coordinate 919, forward strand.
CAGGAACTGCCCGAAGCAGCGCGGGTTTATGCGCAGCGGCTGAGTGAATTTTGCGGTGTGCCGGTGCGCCGTCTTTCGGTTGGCCCGGAGCGCGAGCAGGTGGTGGACGTTCCGCTGTGAGGCAGGTGCGCCGCTGGATTGCTGCTGTGCTGCTGCTGGCGGGGGCACTGTCTGCCTGTCTGCCGGCCGGCGGGCAGAGCGCGCCGGTTGTGGAAACCCCGACCTCACAACCCACGCCCACCCATACGCCCACCATTGTCTGGTTCCCGCCGACCCCCACCCGCACACCGCTGCCCACCCGGCAAATTCTGCCCACCCCAACCCCACAACTGGGCAAAGATGAAATTCTGCTGGAGGATGATTTCAGCGCGCGCGAAGGTTGGATGACCAGCCGCACGACGGCCGGCAGCATTGCTTACGGGGTGGATGAACTGACCCTGGCGGTTGCCACCCGCCGCGCCTATCTGATTTCGCTGCGGCGCACCCCCGCTTTCGGCGATTTTTATCTGGAAATGACCGCCCGCGTCAGCCTGTGTCAGGCGGAGGATCAATATGGTTTGCTGCTGCGGGCAGCGGATGAGTGGAATTACTACCGCTGGGTAATCACCTGTGGCGGGCGTTCGCGGCTGGAACGTGTGCAGCAGGGCGCGTTTGTCATTGTGCAGGACTGGGTCGAATCGCCCCGCATTCAGGCCGGCGCGCTGGCCGAAAACCGGCTGGGGGTGTGGATGTTCGGCAGGGAGATGCGTTTCTTCGTCAATGACCTGGAACTTTTTGCCGCACGTGACCCGGTGTGGAGTGAAGGCGCAGTGGGGGTGTTCGTGCGCGCCGCCGGCGAGCCGCCGTTGACGGTCAGTTTTGATGATTTGCAGGTCTGGTCGCTCGACCGGACGCAAATTCCCACCTCAACACCCGTACCGCCGGCGCCGTAATTTCCCATCAATATCCGCTGCCCTGCGCCTTTCAAGGGAACGCCGCCAGACAATGGTAAAGCCCACCTCCCCCAAAATCGCAGGGGCGATTTTGGGGGAGGCGGGAGGGGGACGAAAATTCGAAAGTTGATGTAAAAA
>NZ_DAOUBL010000257.1:0-13570 GCF_034432615.1 Bellilinea sp.
ACTGGAAGCGCAAGCCCACAACGATCCGCTGGTTGAAAACCTGGCCGAAACGGTAGCCCACATCAGCCGCATCACCGATCAGCTGCAGGAAGAGGTGATGCGCATCCGCATGCTGCCGATTGGCAACCTGTTGCATAAGTTCCCGCGCATGGTGCGCGATATGTCCCAAAAGGCGGGCAAACTGGTGGATGTGGTCATTCATGGTGAGGATACCGAACTGGACCGCTCGATGATCGAAGAAATCAACGACCCGTTGATTCACCTGGTGCGGAATGCGATTGACCATGGCATCGAACCGCCGGATGAACGGCGGGCAGCGGGTAAACCGGAGCGCGGCACGGTTACGCTGAATGCCTGGCATGAGCAGGGGCGTATCATTCTGACCGTTTCGGATGACGGACGCGGTATTGACCCGGCGGTACTTCGCAAAAAAGTGGTGCAGAAAGGATTGATGACGGCTGAAGAAGCCGCAGCCCTCACCGATGAGCAGGCGGTTGACCTGATCTTCCTGCCGGGATTTTCCACCGCTGAAAAGGTGACCGATATTTCCGGGCGCGGGGTGGGGATGGACATCGTCCAGACCAACATCCAGCGCGTCAATGGCACCATTCACATCGAAACGGCGGTTGGACGCGGCACCACTTTTCAGATCGTGCTGCCGCTTACACTGGCGATTGTGCCGACCCTGCTCGTCAAGGTTGGTTCGGCTACCTTTGCCATCCCGCTGGTCATGGTGCTGGAAACTTTGCGGCTTTCCCCGGCGGATATTAAAACCATCCGCCAGAAGCCGGTTACCCTGCTGCGCGGCAGCGTGCTGCCCCTGGTTTACCTGCGCGAGTTATATCACATCCCTGAAAACGGTCAGCAGCGCAAACGTCTGTTTGCGGTGGTCATTCAATCCGGCAAGCACCGCGTCGGCCTGGTGGTGGACGGGTTTATGGGGGAAGAAGAAGTGGTGGTCAAATCGCTGGGCAAACTGGTCGGGGAAATTCCGGGTATTTCCAGTGCCGCCATTTTGGGGGATGGCAGCATTACCCTGATTGTGGATGTGCCTGCCCTGCTCCGGCTGGCCGGTATTCATTAGGGAGGAGGTTATGAGCAGCGCTGTGGAATTTGACGAACGTTTGATTGAAACTTTACGCTCGCTGACCACGATTGGTATTCACAACGCCGTGCGTGGTTTTTCCGGCTTACTGGGGCACAAACTGGACTTTGGCGAGCCGAATGTTAAGTTGGTGCCGCTGACCGAGATACCGATGATTGTCGGCGGGCCGGAAAATGAGGCGGTGGGAATTTACCTGCGGGCCGAAGGCGATTTTCACGCTCAAATCATGATGATTTTGCCGCTGGAAAAAGCCTTCCAGCTGGTGGATTTGTTAATGGAACAGCCGGAAGGCAGCACCACCTTTCTCGGCTCGCTGGAGCGTTCCGCGCTGGGCGAAGTGGGTAACATGACCGGCACCTTTTTTATGAATGCGGTTGCCAATGCACTTGGGCGGGAAATCCGCCCAACCCCCCCGGCGGTGATGGTGGATATGGTGGGTGCCATTCTGGATATTATTGTCGCTACCACCGGGGGAGTCAGTGATCATGTGCTGCTCATTCAGACCTGTTTCAAGGACGGCAGCCGTTCGGTGCTGACCGATTTCTGGGTCATCCCGGATGCCCAATCCCTGCAAGCCTTACAGCAGGCCGAGAAGAGAGAATGAAAGAACCGATCAGTGTCAATCTGGGTGAGGTAGTCGTTTCCAGCGATCCGGCCGATGTGCTGGTGGCTTACGGCCTGGGGTCATGTCTGGGAATTACCATGGTGGACAGGCAGCGCCATATCTGTGGCTTGCTGCATGCCGTGCTGCCTCACCGCTTGAACGGCGCTGATCCGTATTGTGCCAAATATGTGGATAGCGGCATTGAGGGTTTACTGAACGCCATGCTCAAAGCCGGTGCAGAGCGCCGCAACCTGATTGTGCGTATGGCGGGCGGCGCAAACATGCTGACGGCTGCCGGGCTTTCTCAGACCTTTGATGTTGGCACGCGCAACATTGAAAGTGCGCTTGAAACGCTGCAACGCCTGAACCTGCCGCTGCATGCGCAGGAAACCGGTGGTCACAGCGGCCGAACTGTGCGGGTTTACGTCGCCAGCGGACGGGTAACCGTTCGGGTGGTCGGCGGTGTAGAAAAGGATTTGTAATTCTTTCAGGAGGAAGGACGAATGACCAAGATACTCATTGTGGATGACGCTGAATTTCTCCGCGTTCGGATCATCAAAATGCTCACCGGTCAGGGTTTTGAGGTCTATGAAGCGGAAAACGGCGCCAAAGCGGTTGAAAAATACAAAGAGGTGCGTCCGGATGTGGTGTTGATGGACATCACCATGCCGGAAATGGACGGCCTGGCAGCGCTCAAGGAAATCCGCGCCTTTGATTCGCAAGCCAAAGTGGTCATGCTAACCGCGCTGGGTCAGGAATCGGTGGTGCTGGAAGCGGTTAAGTCCGGCGCGCGTGATTTCATCGTCAAGCCGTTCGAGCATGACCGCGTGATGAGTGCGATTCACAAACTGGCGGGCTAGGTTATCGCATGGTGTCCCTGCCTCAGTCCTCGAGTGTTTCGCCTTCGCCTGCCCAACCGGTGCGGGTACTGGTGGTGGATGATTCGGCGTTCATGCGCTTTTCGATCACCCAACACTTGAACGGCCGCGCCGGGATTCAGGTGATTGGCAGCGCGCGGGACGGGCAGGAAGCCCTCGAACTCATCCCCACCCTTCAGCCGGATGTGGTGACTCTGGATGTGGAAATGCCGCGTTTGGATGGTATTTCCACCCTGCGCGAAATTATGGTGCGTTTCCCCCGTCCGGTGGTGATGTTGAGCAGCCTGACCCGCGAAGGTGCGGTGACCACCATTCAGGCGTTGACACTTGGGGCAGTGGATTTCATCACCAAGCCCGAACGCCAGCTGGATATCCAGACGGTCATGGATGAGGCTGCTGCAAAAATTGTGCGGGCTGCCAATGCGCGGGTCAAGCCGTTTGCCCTGATTCGCCCGGCTGCCCAACCCAAACCGGCGGTGGAGAAGACGGTGCGCCCGCTCAAAACCGGTGAGCCGATTGTGCTGATTGGCAGCTCGACCGGCGGGCCGCGCGCACTCAACGAGGTGGTGCCGGCGCTGCCTGCCAGTTTACCGGCTGCAGTCGTCATTGTTCAACACATGCCGGCCGGCTTTACCCATTCTCTGGCGGAGCGTTTGAATGCTCAGTCCAAACTGCTGGTACGCGAAGCTCAGCCGGGTGACCGCCTGATGGTCGGGCAGGCGCTGCTGGCGCCGGGCGGCTTTCACATGGTGTTGGATGAAAACGAACAAATCGCGCTCAATCAGAATATGCCGGTGCACGGTGTACGTCCGGCGATTGATGTCACCCTGACCTCGCTGGTGCAACGCTACGGTAAACGGGTGATTTCCGTCATCCTTACCGGCATGGGCAGTGACGGCACCAACGGAAGTGTTTTGCTGCACAGTCTCGGCGGTACGGTGATTGCTGAGCACGAATCAACCTGTGTGGTATGGGGTATGCCGCGCAGCGTGTTGGAAAAGCAGGCCGTGGATGTGGTTGTGCCGCTGCCGGATGTGGCTGACGCCATTCAAAAAGCCGTGCAGGAAAAACTTGCCATGTCACCGGGGAGATGAGCAAAGTGGAAACCGAAACTTATACCCAAATCAAAACTTCGGTCAAGCATCTGCTCAATATTGACCTGAATCATTACAAAGAAGAGCAGATGAAGCGCAGACTGGATTCGTGGCTGGCTCGTTCGCGCGCTTCCTCCTGGAATGATTACTTTGCTCTGCTGCGAGAAAACAAGGATGAATTAGAAAAATTCCGCAACTACCTGACCATTAATGTAACCGAGTTTTTCCGCGACCCCGAACGCTGGGCTGCCCTGCGGCGGGATATTCTGCCGCGTCTGCTGGCGGAGACCGAGCGTGACCCGCAGCGGCGCGGTGCTTTGCGGGTGTGGAGCGCCGGCTGTTCGGTGGGTGTGGAAGCCTACACGCTGGCCATTTTGCTGGAAGAGGTTGCACCGGGCAAACCCCATTTTCTTTTGGCGAGCGACCTTGACCGCGGTGCTCTGGCCAAAGCCCGCGCCGGCGGGCCGTATCTGGCTGAAGAAACCCGCAATCTAACCCCGGAGCAGCGCATTCGGTTTCTTTCTCCATCCGCGCCATTTTTCGTCAAACCCGAAGTGGTGCGAAAAGTGACCTTTCGTGAGCAAAATCTACTCAACGATCCCTTTGAAAGTGGTTTTGACCTGATCGTTTGCCGCAATGTGATTATCTACTTTACCAATGAAGCCAAAACACTGCTCTATCGTAAATTTCATCAGGCGTTGCGCCCCGGCGGGGTGTTGTTCCTCGGCGGAACGGAAATCATGCCGCGGCCGGCTGAACTGGGTTTCCGCAATGCCGGTATTTCCTTTTACATGAAGGAATAAGAGGTCAAGATGATGCGTTACACACTGGACGACTTGATCCGTGAAGCGGGCAAACTGCCCCCGCTGCCGCAAGCTTCGCAGCGTGCGCTGGAATTGATGCGCTCGCCGGATTGTAATTTGAGCGCAGTGGCGGATGTGCTGGCAGTGGATCAGGTGCTTTCCGGTGTGGTGCTGCGGGTGGCCAATTCGGCATTTTACGGCATGCCCAACCGGATTGCCACCGTCCATCAAGCCGTGGTGGTCATCGGCTTGCAAGCGCTGTATGAGATCATTCTTGCGGCCAGTTTGGGCAGTTTCCTCAACCGCCCGCTGCCGGGTTACGAATTGCGCAAAGGCGAATTGTGGCGGCACTCGCTGGGCGTGGCGATTTGCGCCAGAACGATTGCCCAGAAACGCAGCTGGAAAAATATCGAGGAGTTTTATTTTGCCGGTCTGCTCAGCGATATTGGCAAACTGGCGCTGGAAAAGCTGTTACGCAGTATGGCGTTCAGTTTGAACGAATGGCAGTCCACTTCATTTCTGGAAATTGAGCGCTCTTACTTTGGAATTGACCATGCCATGCTGGGAGCGGAAATGGCGCGGCGCTGGCGTTTGCCGGAAGGGTTGGTGGCCGTCATCGCGCACCACCATAACCCGGCAGCCGCGGGGCCGTATCAGGCGCAGGCCTATGCGGTGCACATCGGTGACAGCATCATGATGATGATGGGAATCGGGATTGGCCGCGATGGGCTGCAATATGCCCTGGATGAGCGCGCTGTGGCTGCCCTCAACCTGACCGAAACCGAACAGCAGGAACTGATTACTGCTGTAATGGATCAAATTGAAATGGCGGAGATGTTAATTACACTGCCCGGCCCGGCGTGAGGCTGCCGTGCGGTGATTGAGGAGGTATGAATGTATGGATGTTAAGTTCTTAAATCCCTTTGTAGAGGCAGCCGTAGAAGTGTTGAAAGCCGAAATCGGCGTCAATGTTCAGCGCGGCAGCCTTTCCCTGCATCAATCCGCGCTGACCACCGATGATGTTACCGTCCTGATTCATCTGGTCGGGCAGGTGTACGGTGTGGTGATGTACGGGATGAACACCCAAACCGGCATCCGCTTTGTGACCCAAATTTTGGGGCAGGAGTTTACCGAGTTTGATTCGCTGGCGCAAAGCGGCGTGGCAGAACTGGGTAATGTCATCTCCGGGCGGGCAACAATTAAGTTCTCGCAGGCCGGATACGCGTCCAATATTTCACCGCCCACCCTGATCAGCGGCAAGGGAGTGCAAATTTCCACGCTTGATTTTCCGCGTATCGTCGTGCCGCTGCAGACCAATCTGGGTGAATTGACCGTTCATCTCGCCCTGCGGGAGAACCGCAACGGCAAACAGGAAGAATTTGTCGCGCTCACCCCTGCCGCCAAGGGCAGCTGAGCAGAAAGGATTTGCCATGAACGTCAAGTTTCTCAATCCTTTTGTGGAAGCGGCTTACGAGGTGCTGCGCGCCGAAACCGGTATGGACATTCAACGTGGTGAACTTCGTCTGGAACAGGGAATGTATGTCACCGATGATGTGACGGTCATCCTCTCGCTGGTTGGAGCGGTCGAAGGCACCGTTTTTTACAGCATGAACCGTTCGGCTGCGGTACGCTTTGCTTCGATCATGCTGGGTGAAGCGTTACAGGAGTTAGATGGGCTGGCGCAATCGGGCATTGCGGAAATTGGCAATGTCATCACCGGACGGGCGAGCATGAAACTCTCCGAAAACGGCTATGAGTCGAACATTTCGACGCCCTCGCTGATTCTTGGTAAAGGTGCTTCGATTTCGACGCTGGATTATCCGCGGCTGGTCGTTCCGCTGGTAACCGATGCCGGTGCGGTGGAAATTCACCTGGCGTTACGTGAGGGTAAGCGCGGCTTAAAGACCCCTCAAATTGCAGTTCCGAATGCCAAAGCCATCAGTGGCTAACCATCTTAGAAAAAAAGAAAGGAGTGTAATCAACAATGGAACATCAACTGGTCGTTTTTGAGCTGGAAAATGAAAAATACGGTGTGGATATTGCCTCAGTTGAGGGCATTATCAAGATGCAGGAAATCACCCGCCTGCCGCATGCGCCGGAATTCATCGAGGGAATTACCAATCTGCGCGGAACGATTGTGCCGGTGGTGGACCTGCGCACCCGCTTTGGCCTGCCGAGCAAAGAGCCAACTCGCGACACGCGGATTGTGATTGCCAACATGGACTCCAGCAAGGTGGGCATCATTGTAGACGCCGTTACGCAGGTGATTCGGGTTCCGGAGGATAAAATCGAACCCCCACCGCAGATGTCGGTAACAATCAACTCGGCGTTCATTAAAAACATTGCCAAGTTGGAGAGTGAACTGGTCATCCTGCTGGATTTGGGCAAGGTCCTTTCTACTGAGGAACGCGAAGCATTGACGGTAATGGCATGATCCCGCCTTTGCGATCCACACCCAGCCGATCCCTGGCGCTGGCTTACTGGCGGCAGAAAACCGCCCGGCGGGCTGCTGCCCGTCCTTCAGCTTCTAATCTGCTGGATATTTTGCTGGATGGTTATTGTGTGCTGGATGAAGAGGGACGCATCCAGCACACCAACCCGGCGCTGGAAAGTTTGCTGGCTTGTCCGGCTCACCAGTTAGGCGGCAGGCTGCTGCTGGAGTTCATTGAACCATCCTGTCAGACCGATTTTCTTTCTTTGCTGGAATTGATGAAATACAGCCGCAGCCGGATTGGACCGCTGGAAGTCGAGATGAAGACAGCCGCCGGTGAGCCTTTGGCGGTCTTTTTGACCCTGGCGCCTTCCCCCAACGGTGGCCGGGAGCTGGCTCAGGTTCTATTGCGGGATGTTTCTCAATGGCGGCAGGTGCAAAACGAACTGGTCGCTGTCAATTTGATGCTCGAACAATCGTTCACCGATACACTGGAAGGTTGGGCAAAAGCGCTGGAACTGCGCGATTATGAAACGCACGGTCATACCCAGCGAGTAGCCGAAGCCACGGTGCAGTTAGCCCTGGAGATTGGGTATCGGCTGGAGGAGGTGTTGAACCTGCGTCACGGTGCTTTGCTGCATGATATTGGCAAGATGGCAATCAGCGACACCATATTACTCAAACCTGGCCCGCTCAACGAAGCCGAATGGGAGATCATGCGCCGCCATCCGGTTTATGCCGAACAGTTACTGCGTCAGATTGACTACCTGCGCCCGGCAATTCCCATCCCTTACTGTCACCATGAGAAATGGGATGGCAGCGGTTATCCGCAGGGGTTGAAGGGAGAACAAATCCCATTGGAGGCGCGCTTGTTTGCTGTGATTGATGTGTATGATGCGCTCCGTTCCAGCCGCCCCTACCGTCCTGTGCCCTGGAGCGAAGAACGCACCCTGGAACACATCCGCCAGCAAGCCGGTACTCATTTTGATCCGGAGGTGGTGAAAGCGTTTCTGAAAATGAAAAATTTTGATTGAATGAGAAACTGGTTTTCAATGAAAATTTCTTAATGGAAGGGGGGTGAATTCCACTGCCAGTGTTGTTCTGCTTTTGAGCCGAGAACATGAAAAAAAATAAGCCTCTCCCGCCTTGGGAGAATTTAAGCGGGAGAGGAAGTAAATGACAGAATTAGTTTTTGGGGGTAAGAACGTAATATACCAAACCAGCTGTGACACCGTAGATCAGATGGCCCAGCAGGCTCATCCATTGCGGCTGTCCAATGACGAAAACCATCTCATTCATGCCCAACATCAAAGGCATCATGATCAACGCTCCGAGTACCCACCAGACAATGCCGTTCACTGTCCCGCCAATCAATGCAGTAGCGATTTGATTGGGAAACCGTGGAATCACGAATCCATACACAGCTCCAATGAAGGCGCTGATGCCCATGTGAACGATGAACCCGATCACCGCGTTTTCCTGTCGTACAAGCATGCCGACCATGGGCAGCATTCCCATCATTCCCATCATGATGCCGAACACAACTCCGCCCGCCAAACCGCCGATGATGCCGTTGACAATGGACTTTGTAGAACTTTTACTGACTGCTAAGGTTGCCATTTTTACCTCCATAAGAACGAATATCATTAAGATTTTGGTTGTTTCTATTTCTTTGAACTCGTGAAGGTTGTTATTCTTACTTTCCTCAACAAAATCGGTATAATTCGCTTATGGGTAATTCGCGACGAACCAATGAGGAATGGCTGGCGCAGCTGCGTGCCACCGGCGAAATTCAAACGCGAGCCATTGAGGATTTAAGCGAGATCATCCGTAAGGGGCTGTTGAGTGGTTTGAACAGTTATCTGGCAAATGATGCGGGGCGAATTGAAAATCTCATTGAAGAAATTACCCAGGAAACCATCTTGCGGGTTTTACAACACCTGGATACTTTTGAGGGACGCAGTCAATTTACCACCTGGGTTTACAAAATTGCCATCCGCCTTGCCTTTTCAGAACTGAGAAAAAGGAGGTGGAAAGATGTTTCGATTGAAGCGAACCTTGAATCGGTTGATGAAGAACCCCACGCGTTCTCTGCGGGCGAGTTATCCGAATCGTCTTTCCAGCCGGAGGGAGTAACCGAACAACGCGAATTCATCCGCTTATTATGGCGCATCATTCAACAAGACCTGACCAAACATCAGCGGCAAGCATTAATAGCCGTTATCATGAAGGGAGTCCCCATGGAAGTGGTTGCTGAGAAAATGGGAATGCGGCGCAATGCATTATATAAATTGTTACACGATGCGAGGAAACATCTGAAGCGGGAACTTATCAGTGCTGGATATGCTGTTGAAGAAATATTTTCGTTATTTCAATTGCCGGAAAAGTAAGAATTGGGATTAAAATCTTTCCAATGAGAAATGACTATGTTTCAATCGTTTCGTGAATTTTTGAACAAACTCTTCAAACCATTTACTGGCAAGCCAGAAAAAATGCCTCCCGTTTCCCTTGCAGAAGCCAGAATGATGGCGGAGATGATCGCCGGGACGGAAGAAGTTGAATTAACCTGCGATGAAGTCTTTGAATTATTGGATCAATTCACCGAGATGGCCGTGCGGGGCGAAGACGTGGCTCATTTGATGCCGCTGGTGCACCGCCATTTGGAAATGTGTCCGGAGTGCCGTGAGGAATACGAAACCTTGCGGCGAATATTGGAAGCCAAATTAATTTAGGGGGTGTACACTCTGGTATCCGGACGAAAGGCTGCCCACGAAAACCAGAGATGATTAATGGCAATGGCGGGAGTTAACTTTCTGCCAACCAGCGGTCCACTCACCGCATTGCCAAAAATATCCCATATTGTGCCGGTTTCCACATCCCGAACCTGTTCATTTGACCACTCAAAGGTCAGCATCCGATTGTCCAGCAATCTCGAATAAGCCGCTGCGCTGCCTACATCGTTGCCTTCGCTGATGATGCTGGTATCCAAAGCTGAGGCAACCCCTTTCTGCCAGAGAATGAGGATTGGCTGCCCATCAACCTGATCGTTGATCACCCTGACCTGTGAGAGCACCTCGTAGGGGTAGGCCACTGCTTCATTAGGGGTTGCAATAGCCAGAACCCGTGCTTTGGGTGGAAGGGTTTGCGGGGTTGGTGGGCCGTCATAAAGAAAAGGCGGGTTATTGATGTCATCGTATCCAATATATGGGTTACGTCCGTAAGGGCGATTGTATCCGGTTTCTCTGGAGAGAACTTTACCATCAGGGAAACGTTCACGAAAATCCTGCCAGGCGACAATTGTAGCCGGGTAATAGATGAGATATTGACCGGCATAATGGCCGGCAATGCCTTCGCCGGATGCCTGCTGCCACCAGCTTTCAGTCTGACGGTCATACATGATGAGGTTGCTGAAACGAAGTCGCCCGGTAGTGCCAAAGTCCAGAATGCGATGATCAAGCGTGCGTTCAAAGGCGATTGCTGTGTTGCAAAGCGGGCAGAAAGTGACCGCCAGCGGCAGTCCACCGATGGTATCATTGACAATTTCATGCCAGGTCAGTATCTGCAGAGGGTAAGCACGGTTTTCGTCGTTGGCAGAAACCCAAACAACCGGTTCATTGGGCTTCAACCACTGGTCCGCCTGAGCGATTGTGAGGAATTTTGGTTCATTGATTGCCGGAATACCATCTTTGGGTACACCACCGGAGAGAATTTCAGAGTAATGGACGGTATGACGCGTAAAATCCGTCCGAAATTCTTGCACGGCAAAAGCAGGTGGCTCTTCGGGGGGCAATAATTTTGTACCAAATAAATCAACGGGGGCAGTCGGAGAAGCGGTATTCTCAGCAGGCGATAATACTGGTGTGGTTTCGGCTTTCACTGTTGGGGGAGGGGTGGTTCGTGAAACTGTACACGCGCTTAAAGGTATAAAAACCAGTAACCAGAGGAGTTTGTTCATCTTCTTCGCTCCGTTTTTAAGAAAAACGACCACCTTCCCCGCATCCAGGTGGGCAATTGCCAGAGGGATACCCGCTGAAAATTAGATGGTTTGGCGGAGTGAAATCTTACTCAGCTGGCCGCCTGCCACCACGCCACACCCACCAGCCCCGGCCCGGCATGAGCGCCGATCACGGGTGTCATTTCGGTGATGTACAATTCGGTTGGGCGTAGTTTTTCCCGCAGGGTTTGTGCTATCTGCCCGGCACAACCGCTGTCATCGGCGTGGAAGCAGATCAGCACGCTGCCTCCGGATTGGAGATTTTTCTCCAACCAGTTGAGCATTCGTTCAATGGCTTTGCGGCGGGTGCGTTCCATCCCTTCCAGATGAATCTGTCCCTCTCGCAATTTGAGAACCGGATAGACCCGCAGAGCAGCATTTACCAGTGGGCGGATTGCGCTGACTCGCCCGCTGTGTTCGATGAAAGAGAGCGTATCCAGCACGCCAATCATCCCAATTTGCTGACGGGCTTCTGCTACCGCATTTTTGATTTTATCCAGTGAAGCACCCTGGCGGGCAAGGCGGGCAGCCAGGATTGCCATTAATCCCTGAGCCGGACCGGCAACGCCGCAGTCAATTACCTCCACCTTCAAGCGGTCTGCCAGTTGCTCGGCAGCCAAACGGGCTGAGTTATAACATTGGGTGAGATCAGCCGGTGGGGTTAATATCAATGCAGCAGAAGCCTTGCCATCCATTGCCTGAATGCGGTTGAGAAACTCTCCCGGCGCGGGCGCCGCCGTGGTGGGGTGGGTGTTGGTCGTTCGCAAAGCCTGATAATAGGCGCGGCGGTCAATGCTTCCATCGTCCGGCAGAGCCTGGCCGTCCAGAATGAGGCTCATTGGCACGATGTGAATGCCTTCCCGCTTCGCAAGTTCGTCCGGAAGGGAGGCAATGCTGTCGGTGAAAATAGCCGGTGCAGTGGAGCGTAGCGGGCGGGGGGAATATGCGGGGAATAATTCCACCAGTATTTCACGCTTGTCCCTCAGTTTCAGCCAGCGGGGCAGCAAGCGCGGCATTGCACACACCGCGGTGGTAAATGCCAGAATTACCGGTGACCAGATCACCAATGGGTGTAATTCGCGCAGGTAGTTCAAGTAGATAAGCAAAGGAAAGGCAACCAGTGTTGCCAGAATACCGCTGCCGAGCGTGGCAAAGTACACCAATCCGTACACCGGCAGGGTGATGAGCGTTGAAGCGGGGGTGAGCGCCACCAGGCCGCCCAGTGAGGTGGCCAATCCGCGCCCGCCTTTGAAGCGGAAGTAGATCGGGTAGTTGTGTCCAACCACTGCAGCTACCACACAAAAGACAGCGCAGCCCTCATTCAGAAAAAGGGCTCGGGCAATCATGACGGGGATACCCCCTTTGGCGATATCCAGCAGGGCAACAAAAGCAGCCGGTACAATCCCCACTGAGCGGGCTACATTGGCGGTTCCAGCATTACCATCCCCCAGAGAGCGGATGTCGGTTTTCTTCCACAAGCGGGTAATCAACACCGCCGAAGATAGTGAGCCCAGCAAATAACTGAAGATCAAGATGAGCACGCACTGCATCAATGTTCCACCTCCTTCCTGTGATCTACCTGAGAAGAAGCGGGGGTCAATGCGGTTGCTCAGAATCCTTTATTTGATTGTAACAAGTATTTATTGGAGGGAGATTAACAGCAAATAAAAATGCTTCACGGCAGAGTGGAATTAATGTCCGGTAGACGAAGGGGGGCAAAAACCGGAGGAACACTTTCGGCGCGGTAGTCAGCCTGCCATGAAGATTGGATAGCAGGCAGGTTGGAAGATGAAACTGGCTGAGATGGGGCAAACAGCAGCACGAGAGGAGTGGTCGTGAAAATGGCCGCTATAATCAGCGTAAGAATCAAGCGCAGGGTCAGGCGGGAGAAAGACGTCTGGTCGGACATGGTTCATCCCCTACAGGGTTACTTCCACTTGAGGAATTTCGGTTGGGGCGGATAAGCGATAGACCATCACCCGTTCCAGTTTTCCCTTGACGGAATGCAGACCGAGAGGTTCCAAAGTGAACTGCTGCTGATTTTCTTCCAGGGCGGTAAAGGTGGCATGACCCATGAGTGCGCCTGTGCCCTTGATCAGCTGGCGGGTGAGGGCTTCCAGCCTTTGGGCAGTATTGACCGTATCGCCGATGATGGTGTAGTGCAGCCGGTCTTTAGCCCCCAAACCACCGGCGATCACCACGCCGGTATTGATGCCGATGCCGGTAATCAGCGGCGGATCGCCGCGCTGCTCGCGGATGCGGTTGAGTTCGTCAATGGCGGCAATCATTTCTACAGCCGCCTGACAGGCAGCCAGTGCGCTCTTTTTGGGGCTGAGCATACGCGGTAGAATGCCAAAAAATGCCAGCATGGCATCTCCATCAAATTTGTTGACCACCCCGCCGTGTTTGACAACAATTGGCACAAGCCGGTCAAAATATTCATTCAGCCAGTTCATCACGCGCGCCGGGTCGGCCTGTTCCGTGAGTGTGGTAAAGCCGCGAATGTCGCTCATCAGTACCGTGGCAACTGCTTGTTGCCCTTCCAAACGCAGGTTGCCGGATCCGAAGGTCTGGCGCAATTGCTCACGAACTTCCGGCGAGACCGTGCGCCCTAGCAGATCGCGGTAAATAAAACCTTCTTGCAGCCCGGCAATCATAGCA
>NZ_DAOUBL010000258.1:0-25272 GCF_034432615.1 Bellilinea sp.
CGAGAGCGGGGTCGTTATACGAGAAAAGGGGCTGCAGGTCAGGGACGCTCAACAGGGTAACGTTCTGGCTGCCCAAAACGGCCACAGCGGGATAATCGTTTGCCCAAATTAAGCGCTGCGCGTCGGGGAGGGTGGTTTGACCGGCAGGCTGGAAATGACGGGCAGGCGTTGGGGAAGGAGAGGGGGTAAGGGTCGGGGGAGGGGCAGCGGTCAGGGTTGGGGTAGGCGGCGGAGGGGTCAGGGTTGGCGGCTGTTTGGGGGCGGAAGGCAGACAGGCCGTCAGAAGGAGCAGGAGGAGAAGGGAGAGGGGGCGGAGAGGACAGGACATTAGTTGTCCGGCAAAAAATCGTAACGAAGTTCACCCAAATCATATAATCGTGGTTCTTCTACGGAAAACAGCATGTCCATTGATGTTTTTGGATCGTTAAGAAGATAGGAGTTTATTACCCGATCTAGAATGAGGCCATATTTATCAAACTTTACGTTCAGGAATGTGAATTTACCGTTCTCGTCTGTTATTGCTCTATTTGAAGAAAATCTGTCAAAAGATACTACCCTTTCAATCCCTTGTTCATCTTTTAAGACAGGGGCAAGGTACAAAATTGCGTCTGAGACAGGATAAATGTTGCCATCTTTTTCGATCACCAAGTAGCCTGTGATGATTGCCAGCGATGGATCTTGAGTTGATTGTTGAATGGGATGTTGTTCTACTGTGATTTCTATTGCTGGTGCCGGGTAAGAGTTAACAGATTGAGGGTCTGACCCAGAAGGGGGATATGTTGTGCCAATTTTTGGTTGAAGAGTTGTTGTTGGGGAGCAACCAATCAATAATACTGCAAGGAGGATTTGTAATAGAAATTTTATCCTTGTCATGTTTATTCCTTAATGAGTCATAAAAATCTACCCAAGTGAATTCACTTGGGTAGATTATACTATAACGTATGTTGCAAACCTTAGTTGTTTATGCCTTCATAAACAAGGAGTTGGTCGGAAGTGGAGCTAGGACCAAGCTCATTAACCACAGCAACAATCTTCCCGGACCCGCTTGCGGTACATGTCCCCGATCCGACATAGCCATTCGCTATCTTACCATTTTGAAGATCGGTCAATGCCTGCCCAGGATTTAATGTGCCTGAAACACTATATGATGTTCCCGTAAATGTGCAGGTCACAGTTGTTGAGGCGGTTCCGACGTTCATAACATTGAAACCGGTGAAATACCCAGAGTTGCGATCCATTATTAAGGGCATGACAACTTTGTTGGTGGCAAGCGCCGGATCGAAACCACTGTAGGATTCACCATTTCTGTTTGGCAGTAATTGATTGACGATCACAACAAGGGGTTGATTGGCGCTGTTTGAAGTAACTTGTGCTGATCCGATGAAGCGCTGACCCCGAACACAGGTCGATCCAGATATTGGGGATGTTCCAGGGCTGAATGCCTGCAAAGCAAAAGTTTGTGAAGAACCCGGATTAATTGTTTTGGTTTCGGTGCAGGAGGTACCTGCTGAGGAGGGAGTGTAGGTTACAGTGACATTTGTAGCCATTGCACCGACGTTCTGAATCTGTACGCCTGTGATATAGCCGCTATTATTCGTATTAATCAGCGGCATAACTGGATTTACACTACCAGCGCTGAAGCCATTATAGGCAAACATGACTTGGCTACTCTCCTGGATTGCTGCGGTCACAATCGGCTGATTACTGGTAATGGTTCCCGAAAAGACTGCTAGAGAGTGAGTTTCCGTGGATTGGAAGTAGGTCTTCGATCCATTTAACGGGATGGTGTCGGTTCGAGAAGTTCCGTCACTGTAATTAATGGTAATATTAGCGGGACCAGTGCCGATGTTTTGAACATTGAACCAGGTGTCAAAGCCGCTATTTCCTTTCATCAACAAGGGTAATGAGGCTGTTGTAGCGCCTTGTGAAGCCCCAATGTAGGAGGCGGCAGCAAGTCCATTATTGCCCAAGATATTTACAACCGCGGCTACTTTGGTTGTAGATGAAACAACAGCAGCTCCATTGAAACCTGAACTGACTCCAAGCGGGAAGTAGGTTTTAGAACCAGATGCTGCTATTGTGTCGTTTACAGTGGTATCCACCGAACCATCTTGCTTGTAAAAGGTCAATGTTACGGTCGCGGATGTTGCCTCAAGGTTTTGGACCTGGATACCAGCGGTATAACTAAATTTGCCTTGAGCTGAAACGATAGAAGGCGCAATTGTCAGTGATAGGAAAAGACTAATTGCTGCTATCAAGGTAATTAGCTTTGTGATTTTCATAGAATTCCTCCTATTCTCAAAATTTGATTTGGTCATATTTTGAATATACTTAGAAAATATCCCAAATCAATAATTCTTTTGGATTATTCCATGTCAGCTGGGATAAATATATATCCTATTAGTGCCCATATAAAGTCGTAAATAGTTAATAATAGTCGGGCAATTATTGCAACCAAAACTGATATGGATGATGGAAGGATAACGGATAACATTAAACTTAGGGTTACTTCTCCAATTCCAAAATTAGATGGTGCAAAAAAAAGTGCCGATGAGACTAAATTTACAAAAGCGACACTGCCTATGATAAACAACAATTCTGTGATTTTGATGTTTAAGATTGTATTTATTATCAGGAAGAGAATAAGGCCATTCCCGAACCAAATTAAAACATAGATAAAAAACCACTCCAGTAGAGTTTTGTAGTTTGGGCTCTCAGCATCTGTTTTAGTGATTCTAAGAATCCATTGAATTGTGCGAGGGTTTACAATAACCAAACTCAAAGTAAAAATTCCAATTGCAATTGGAATATATTGTGACTGTTCGATTATTTTTTCAAGTGCAAAGGTAAAACCAACAACAAAACTGGAAATTAACAATAACGCATATTCGATGCCGCTTGCAATCGTGGTTAATCTTTTGGGAATTCCTCTCGATTCATATAATTTCATCCGTCCAACGACATACCAAATAGTTCCAGGGATTCTTTTTAGAAAGTTTGAAATCCAATATGTTCGATAGTGAATTTTCCAATCCAAATTAAATCCAAGATAGCCCAATATTTTGCTCCACACGAAACCCATTAGCATGATGTTTATGGAGAAGATAATGAAAGTTCCCAACAACGGTAAGACTCTAATTTTCCATTCAAATTCCCAAATTGCATTCTTCTCACGTAGAAAAAGTATAATTAAAATACCAATTGTAAATAAACCAAAAATAGTCGGAATTATGTAATTGCGTTTTGCTTTTCTAAAGTAATTTTTCATAACCTATGATTTAGGTTTGCAGAGAAAAATAAAATGATTACTCAGATTAAGAGGAATGAGGCGACTAATGAGTAATCGAACAAATTTTTGGGGTCTATGAAGATAATAATTGAAATCTTGAAATGTTTTTGGTAATTGGACTTCATTGAAACCAATCACTTTAGTAATTATTAAATTGTTTTCAGTAAGCAAAGATTTCCAAGTGTTCAGGGTAGCATATCGTTGAATAGGTTGGTTATCATAAAAAACTTCTCCTTTTTGAGCTACATACTTGATATTTCCTAATAAACCAAATAAATTGGGTAAGAGAATGCAAGCTTTACCTTCCGGCTTCAGAATTCTTGCAATTTCACGGATTCCATTTTCTGGATTTAGATAATGTTCTATGCTTCCAATGTTAAAAACATAATCAACCGAATTGGAACGAATGGGTATTTTTTCCGCATCAGCATTAACCCAAGATATTTCATTATTTTGACGTTTTGAAGTGATTAATGGGTAAAGTACAAAATCTATTGCAACAGATTGAACATTCCAATGGTTTGCTAAACAAGCTAATCTACCTTCCCCACAGGAGACATCGATGAGTAATTTACCCGGTTCTGGATTAAGAAGTTCAATCAACATTAAGTAAAAGGAATCGAGATGAGAAATTCCTCTCTCATGATAAATTTGTTCGTATGCTATAGAAGAATTCTTTGTGTTTTCAATTCCAGAATGTTTTATTTCAATCATGTACTGTACTCTTCTCCTTTACTGTTGTAACTACCATTAGTGATCCCAATCCAGCTTTTGAAACCAGATAAAATAAAGGCGCACTAATAATTCTAGCCAAAGGTGAATAAAGGAACGAAATCATTTTCGATGGGTGATTTAGATCCAATTTTTGTTTTTGCGTTAAAAAAAATCTGAGACTTAGTAGAAAAGTTGTATAGCTGCCAATATTAGTATTAAAGTTCAAAATTGAAAATCCGGTTCTCTCTAGAAAAGCGGTAATGGATTTTTTGCTAAACACGTATAAATGGCGAGGGGCATCCCATCCCGCCCATTCAGATTGAAATATGATCCTGTCCAAGCTGTTAAAATTAGGCACGCGTAAAATTAATAATCCACCAGGTTTCAATATGCGATTGATCTCTGAAAGAGATCCTGCCGGATCGTAAAGGTGTTCGAGAACATCCCATAAAGTAATTACATCAAAAAAATGATCAGGGAAACCACAATCCTCTAGCGTAGTGTTAAATATATTTAGATATTTTTTCCTGCTTGCGAGTTCTGCAGCGTATTTGCTGATTTCTACGCCATATAAATCCCATTGGGTATTTTTTCCATAATGGCTGACTTCGTCTAGGAAATCTCCAGTAGCACAACCGATATCAAGCAATTTTCCACTGTTGCGATACTTTAGGACAAATCCTTTCCTTTTTTGCAAGCCATATCTCAGAATCTTTCCCATTAACCAGGAGGAGTTGAGGTTTATGGGTTGATAAGATTCATAAGAGTCGGGATAGAATTTTAGAATATCTTGCTGGGTTACTCGAGGATTTTGATATATCAACCCGCAATTAACACACTTTACAAAAGAGAACTTATTAGAAAGATTTCCCAATAACAAATCTGGTATTTGGTTAACAGAAACATATTCATTGCAATTACAAAAATTGCAGTTAGTGTATTCCAGATTTATTTTTTCAGTTAATTTTGAATCGGCAACCATCGAACCAGCCTTTTAGAAATGAATAAGCCCCATTAAAATCCAGGTGAAATATTTGAATTAATCCCCTTAACGAAGTAATCATGAAAAATAACAGCAAATTTATGAATCGCTGAATTCCGATCGAATATCTTCTAAAGAATATCACTTGATTCCTTGTTTTCAAGTAGTTTCTGCGGGAAGAATTCCTGTAAGTGCTTGCTGAAATGAGGTGCCACATTTTTGCCTTATTAATTCCTACACATTTAAAATTTTTCATTTTTGCACGCCAACAAAAATCTACTTCTTCTCCATACATAAAGAGATCATTATCAAATAATCCGATTGTTTCAAATACTTTTCTCTTTACAATCATTCCTGCCCCATTTGCAAAATCCGCCTTCAAAACCGGGGGTATTTTTCCGCGATCAATCTTATTCTTCCACCTACTGTAACTGAACAAGGTGCCTGGAACAGTTTTCTCTCCAACAAACCATATTTTATTGGGTGGTGAGTGATAATAGATCAAGGGGGAAATGATATCATAATCTTCCTTCAAGTTTTGTGATATACGCAAAAAGAAATCCTCAGCAATGTATGCATCATTATTAATTAGAAATACCCAATCGGCGCCTCGATTTAATGCTTCGTTGATCCCTTGATTGGCAGCCGCAGCGAAACCTTTATTCTCGTTATTGATAATGAAAATAATTTTATCGCCAAATTTTTTCCTTATTTTTTCAACTGAATGATCTGTAGAACCATTATCAACAACAATAATATTTTCTAAAAATAGCCCAGCTTTTATTAGGCTATCAATACAAGCCATGGTTGGTTCAGCAAGATTCCAATTTACTATAATTGTGAATAAATTTTTGAGCATGAAAAAATAAAACTCACTTGCCTTTTATCAGATTTATACAAAGAGTATAATCTAATTTGAACTTGATTTGGATTGATTTATGAGAATATTATTCTTATCTGGCAGAGAGATTGAATATCAAAGAAATACATTTGTACTAAATTTGCTAAAAAGATTTGGTCACGTAGATGAGTTTCAGTCGGGATTTGAAAAGTTTGTCAGGGGATCAATCCTACGGAGAACGCTTTTACTATATGCTTACCTTAGTTTGAAAAAAACTTTCAACTACGATCTTATCTTTGTTGGATTTTATGGGCACTTACTAGCAATTTCTTTACACCATACGTTTCGTGCTCCAGTTATTTTTGATGCTTTCATCTCAACGTATGATACTTTATGCTTTGACAGAAAAACGTTCTCTCCAAAATCCATTTTTGGACGGTTGGCATATTGGTTGGATAAGAAATCCTGTGAGTTTTCAGATATTATATTGTTGGATACCCCTCAACACATAGAATATTTTGTTGAGGAATTCAATCTTAATCAAAAAAAATTTTTCTGGTTACCTGTTGGGTGTGATGAGAATATATTTTTCCCTCGTAAATATACCCGAAATACTGATATAGATCTTAGAGTTCTATGTTATTCAACTTATTTACCCTTGCATGGAATGGATATCGTTATTCGTGCTGCGCACAAACTATTAGTTGAAAAACACATAAAGTTTCAACTGGTTGGCAATGGGCAAGAATTCTCAAAAATAAAAAACTATATTGATAAAAATAAACTCACCAACGTCACTCTTTTACCTCCTGTGACACTACCAGAATTGCCCACCTTGATAAGTGAAAGTGACGTGATTTTAGGTGGTCACTTTGGTAATTCAAATAAAGCCCAAAGAGTGATTCCTGGCAAAGTATATCAGGTGCTTGCAATGCAGAAACCCCTCATTGCTGGTGATACCTCTGCAAATCGAACATTGCTTTCACACGGTGAAAATTCAATATTAGTGCCCCCGAATAATCCAGAGTTGTTAGCTGAAGCGATATTACAACTCAGAGATAACGAATTCTTGAGGGATAGGATATCTGAAAACGGTAGATTATTATTTGAAGAGAAATGTAGTGTTGATGCAAATACCGATAAAATGAGAGAAATTATAAGTTATATTCAGGGGATGTTATGAAAGTAATTTTTGTAACGTTGGGATTTTATCCTTTTAGAAATTCGGGATTTGATGTTAGTGGAGAGCGTTTTGTCAGATTGCTACTTGAAGATGGTATTAAGGTAACCGTAATAGCAGGGGGGGATTCTCGTATCCGAGAAAGATACTGGCATCCAAACCTTAGGATAATACGATTACCTTTCAAAAAGGATAATTGGATTGGTTATTCCTTAAGAGCGGCTAGACTCATTAATAATCTTGACGGTATAACCCACTTTTGGGATGTTTACCTGGCATATTTTTATCAAAAAGAATTTGTAGCAACTTTACATCAATCTTTTCGTCAAAGGAATGAAATATTGTCATTGCATAACATCAACCTCACATCTTTGCTGCTCTATCGCCTATATTATTCTCTTTCCAAGTATTTAGCAGAAATTCCTTCTATTAACCGATCCCGGTATCTCCTTGCGGTTAGTAAAACAACTTTGAAAGAATATACGCATCACTACAATGTGGATGAAAAGAAAATTTTACTGGCTCGTCATTATATAGATCCTGATTTTTTTTCAAAAAAAAGAGAAGTAGAGCAATTGAGAAACCGTTTTGGTTTATCAAAGGATATACCTATCCTTTTGTTTGCTGGTTTTATAAATCGACGAAAGGGTATTGAAAAATTGTTGGAGGCGATTGAATTAGTAGATTACGATGTATATCTTTTGATTGCTGGAAAGTGGCAATCACAGAATTACCGCAGGTCTGTGTTTTCAAAATTAAGCTCAACTATGAGGGACAAGGTGATAGAAATTGGATTTGTGCCTGATGATCAGATGCCTTATTTATACTCGCTTGCGGATGTTTACATAACTACATCACTTTTGGAAGGTTTTGGATTACCAATTGCAGAATCCCTTGCTTGCGAAACGCCTGTTATTGCAGTTGAGAGTGGCGCCACACGAGAAGTTTTAGGCCCAGGGGGGCTATTGTTGCCAGAGGTTGACCCTTTGATAATAGCAAATTCGATTCAGTTGTTGATAAAAGATAAAGAATTGCGTCTATATCTTGGTAAAGTCGGTAGAAACCACGTAATTCAAGAATTCAATAAAGATTCTTTGTTGTGCAGTGTGTATCAAGCCTATCGAACTTTATCGTGAGTAACTTTTTTTTGTAAATACAACAATTCTTCCAGTAATTTTCGATTAAAACTAATCAAATCTGCTACCAGCCCTATCAATAGCGTCTGAAAGCCCACAATGATCAACACGGCACCGAGTAACAGGGATTGAATCTTACCTTCACCTTGACCTATAAAGAAAAAGTAGACGAACCGTATCGCAGGGATCATCCCTATTCCAATTAAAATACTGCCTATGATGGTGAATACCCTCAACGGCCGGTACATTGTGTAGGCGCGGACTATGGTTACCGTGGAGTGGGTCAGGTATTCTGTGATGCTGCGCATCAGCCGTGAAGGCCGTTGGGGTGGATTGGTACGTACCGGCACACTGAAGATTGCAAAATTCTGGCTGCCGGCCTGGATCAGCGTTTCCAGGGTGTAGGAATAGTTGCTGAGTACATTGGTGCGCAAGGCGACCTCACGGGTCATGGCACGAAAGCCGCTGGTGGCATCGGGTATTTCTAATCCTGCAGCTTTTGAAACAACTTTGCTCCCCCACTTTTGTAGCTGTCGTTTAAGCGGTGAAAATGTTTCTAAATTGGCTACTCCTCGATCTCCGATGACCAGCTCGGCTTTACCTTCGAGGATCGGTTGGATTAACAACGGGATATCTTCAGCGTGGTACTGATTATCGGCATCGGTGTTTACAATCAGGTCGGCCCCTAATCGAATACAGGCATCCAGCCCAGTGCGATAAGCATTTGCCAACCCGGCATGCTTTTTTATCTGAACAATATGATGAACGCCGGCTTGCCGCGCTACTTCTATTGTGTTGTCCGTGCTGCCATCATCTACGATCAGATATTCAATTTCATCCACACCCGCAATCTGCTGAGGAAGCTGCGATAGCGTCAGCGGCAGGGTTTCGGCCTCGTTATAACAAGGAATTTGAATGATGAGTTTCATGAACGTGTGGTTAGTATACCAAAATCCATTGCAATTTGGGATAATCCCTTGTTCTATTATCCCCTATAATTAAACCACCATTCACTCACCGTGGGGAAATATGCTCAAGCGCTTCATAATCCTTCTCTCCCTGACTCTTCTCCTGACCGCCTGCCGGGTACTGCCGGAGCCGACGCCTGCACCGCTTCCGACCCTGGAACTGCCGGTTCTCCCGTCCCCCGCTACACCCACCCCTTTCCCTTCCCCTACGCCCCTGCCCAGCCCAACACCCTTGCCTTCTCCCACCCCAACGCCAACCCTGCCTCCCTTCATCCCACTGGATCAGGCTCCGCTGTTTGCCCCGCCCTTTGCCCACCCTGAGCCGGCCTGTGGGTGGATGGGCCTTGCTGGGCAGGTCTTTGACGAGGAAGGCCGTCCGCTCAATGGCATCATCGTTGCGGTGGTTGGGAATGTGGCCGGTACGGATGTGGATACTTTGGGATTTACCGGCCTTGCTCCGGCCTACGGTCCCGGCGGCTATGAAGTCACCCTGCACAACGGGGTTGCCCCGGGCATCTTTTGGGTGCAGCTGTTCGATCTGGCGGCGCAGCCGCTCAGCGAACCGCTCAATTTTGCCATGCTGACCGATTGCCAGACCAGTCTGGCGGTCATCAATTTTCGCCAGCTGGATGCAGCCTTTCAACCCGTACTGCCATAATTAGCCACAAGTTAACAAGATTAGCGTTTGGTTAAAAACCGGCTGCAATCTCCCCTGCAGCCGGTTTTTTGGCTCTGGCGGGCGGGGTGCGCCCTTGACCCAGACTGCCGCCCGGTTTATAATTCAGCCACTGAATTTTAGAATATGACCGAACTTTCGACCGAATCGACTCGCGACCTTGTCATCCTCGAAAAAATCGAACAGGATCCGGATGCCACGCAGGCTTCGTTAGCGGCTCAGCTGGGTGTAGCGGTTGGAACGATTAACTGGCACCTCAAACGTTTGATCGCCAAAGGGTATGTCAAGGTGCGGCGCGTAGAGCGCCGTAAATTACGGTATATCATCACCCCGGAGGGGCTGGCGCTGCGCGCCCGCCTCACCTTGGATTACATTCAAAATTCGTTCCAACTCTACCGGCTGGTACGTTCACGGGTGATTCATACCCTGGCAGAGGTGCGCAAAATGGGCTATTCCGCCGTCCGTCTGAGCGGAGATGGTGATGTTGCCGATGTTTGCCGCCTCACCTGTCTGGAGCAGGGAATCCACATTGTGGACGACCCCGCCGTGCCAATGCTGACCATTCAAGGCCTGAAAGTTACCATTCAAACCGAGGAGGATAAGACAGCGTGAATTCAACCCCCCCTTCATTCTGGCAAAACAGGCGCGTGTGTGTAACCGGCGGCGCCGGCTTTCTTGGCTCGTTTGTGACCGAAAAGCTGCGCCAGCGCGGCGCGAATGAAATTTTCATCCCGCGCTATCCGGAATATGATCTGGTGCAGCCGCAGGACGTGGAACGGCTGCTGGACGACGCCCGCCCGGATGTGATCATTCATCTGGCTGCCCATGTAGGCGGGATCGGCGCCAATCGTCTGCACCCGGCCGAGTTCTTCTACGACAACCTGATGATGGGCGTGCAACTGATGCATCAGGCCTGGAAACGCGGTGTGGAAAAATTTGTTGCCATTGGAACGGTGTGCGCTTATCCCAAATACACCCCCGTGCCTTTCCGTGAAGATGACCTGTGGAACGGGTATCCCGAAGAAACCAACGCCCCCTACGGGCTGGCAAAAAAGATGCTGCTGGTGCAGGCGCAGGCATATCGCCAGCAGTACGGTTTCAATGCGATTTTTCTCCTGCCCGTCAACCTCTATGGGCCGCGCGATAACTTCGACCTCGAATCTTCCCATGTCATTCCGGCCTTGATCCGCAAATGCATCGAGGCACAGGAAAGCGGACAGGAAACGGTGGAAGTGTGGGGGGATGGCAGCCCGACGCGCGAATTTTTGTACGTAGAGGATGCCGCCGAGGGAATTTTGTTAGCAACCGAACGTTACAACGGCCCTGACCCTGTCAACCTTGGCTCCGGCTTTGAAATCAGCATCCGCGACCTGGCAGAGTTGATCCGCCGCCTGACCGGTTTTGAAGGCAAACTGGTGTGGGATACCAGCAAACCCAACGGGCAGCCGCGCCGCGCGCTGGATATCAGCCGGGCTGAACGTTACTTTGGCTTTCGCGCCAAAACGGATTTTGAAGAAGGTCTGCGCCGTACGATTGAATGGTACCGCCAGAATCGCCTTGTTAAGGCTTGAGGAAAGAATGGACGGGCAGGAGATTCCTCCTCCCGCCGCCGAGAAATCAACGCATATGGCAGAACGAGCACAAACCAACGTGACTTTTATCCGACCGGCGCGCGGCTGGATTGCGATTAACCTGCGTGACCTGTGGCTATACCGCGAGCTGGTTTATTTCCTCACCTGGCGGGATATTAAAGTCCGCTACAAGCAGGCTTTGCTGGGTATTGGCTGGGCAATTTTTCAGCCGCTGCTCAGCATGGTCATTTTCACCGTCATTTTCAACCGCTTTCTGGGCGTCAAGCCGGATGCCGGTATCCCCAACGAGTTTTACCCCATCTTCGGCTTTGCCGCACTGCTGCCGTGGCAGTTCTTTCAGGGCGCGCTGCAGCGCGCCAGCGTCAGTCTGGTGACAAATGCCAACCTGTTGACCAAAGTCTACTTCCCGCGCCTGATCATCCCGCTTTCGGCTGTGGCGGCCGGCCTGGTTGATTTTGTGTTTTCCTTCCTTGTGCTGGCAGCCATGATGATTTACTTCGGTGTGCCGTTCACCGTCCGCCTGCTCTGGCTGCCGCTCTTTTTGCTGCTGGCCCTTTTGGCAGCCCTGGCGGTGGGGTTGTGGCTTTCGGCGCTCAATGTCCAGTATCGCGACGTTCAGCACATGGTGCCGTTCCTCCTGACGGCCTGGATGTATGCTTCACCGGTGGTCTATTCGGCAGAAGTCATTACGGTATCACCCTTCTGGCAGGCAGTATATGCGTTGAACCCGATGGTGGGCGTCATTCAGGGCTTCCGCTGGGCATTGTTTGGCACCAACCCGCCGGGCCTTTCCATGCTGGTTTCGGCGGGGGTGGTGCTGGTTTTGTTCGTGTCGGGTTTGTTTTACTTCCGGCGCATGGAGCGCATCTTTGCGGATATGATATGAGCGACATTGCCATTCGAGCCAATCGTTTAGGAAAACAATACCGTCTCGGTGCGCTTTATGAGCAGCGATACCGCACCCTGCGCGAATCGTTGGGCAGCCTGCTCAAAGGCGGTGAGAGGAAACCCAAAGAGACCATTTGGGCCTTGCGGGATGTGTCCTTTGAGGTCAAACAGGGGCAAGTGCTGGGGGTGATCGGCCGCAACGGCGCCGGTAAAAGCACCTTGCTCAAACTGCTTTCGCGCGTGACCGAACCCACCGAAGGCGAAGCCGAAATTCACGGGCGGGTTGGCTCACTGCTGGAAGTCGGCACGGGTTTTCACCCCGAACTGACCGGCCGGGAGAACATCTTTCTCAACGGCGCCATTCTGGGTATGCGCCGTACCGAGATCGAGCGCAAGTTTGATGAAATTGTCGCCTTTGCGGAAGTGGAACAATTCATAGATACGCCGGTCAAACGCTATTCCAGCGGCATGTACCTGCGGCTGGCGTTTGCTGTGGCAGCGCATTTGGAGCCGGAGATTCTGGTGGTGGATGAAGTGCTGGCGGTGGGAGATGCCGAGTTTCAACGCAAGTGTCTGGGCAAGATGGGGGATGTTGCCCGCGAAGGGCGCACGGTATTGTTCGTCAGCCATAACATGTCGGCCATCCTGCGCCTGACCGAAGAAACGCTGGTGATCGAAAAAGGGCGGCTGGCGCTGCGCGCACCCACTCCGCAGGCAGTGGATTATTATCTTTCGCGCGGTTTCAGCCGCGAGGGAGAACGCATCTGGGAGGCGGATGAAGTTCCCACCAGCGCAATGCCCTTCCGTCCACTGGCTGTGCGCCTGCGCAACCCGCGCGGCGAGGTGGTCAATTCCATCCGCTCGGCGGAAGCCAATCAAGTGGAAGTGGAGTACTGTCTGGATGCGCCGATCACCGGTCTGCGTGTGGGCATTTACCTGATGAGTATGCGGGGTGAAACCATTTTCACTTCCTTTGACACGGATGACCCGCACATATTTGAAAAAATGACCGTGCGTCCGGCCGGGCATTATCTCAGCCGCTGCACCCTGCCGGCGGATTTGTTGAACGAAGGCCGTTTTGTGATTGGAATTAATGCCAGTTCGTATCGTGTGCGCCGTTATTTTCAGGATGAGCAGGCGCTCACCTTTACGGTGGATATCACCGGCGCTCCTGGCACGCAATGGCCCGAAACTCGTTTGGGAGCGGTACGACCGCGCCTGGAATGGAAAATTGAGGCAGTTTGACATATGACACCTTCTGGAAAAGATACCATCAAACGCATTCTGGGAAATATCCCCTTCACAGCCGAATTGTACTATCTGGTGCGCCAACGCGGTAAACCGCTGCGCACACGTTTTTCCCTGCGGAATTTGCAGGCGCATTTACCCCAAATCACAGCGCAGGCGGCCGAACTATGCCAGAAAGCCCCTGCCGGCAAAAAGATTTTCATCTTTGCCACGCTGCATTACTGGATTGAACATGCCGCGCTGGTGGGGATGGCGCTTTCCGCTCAGGGACACAAAGTTACCCTGGGTTACCTGCCCTACGCCGACTGGCAAAACGACATCAACCGCTTTGACCTGCGCCGCCAGAACGCCTATGCCCGCAAAGTGCTGGAAGAAGCCCGTCCATTGATGGACTCGATTTCGTTCGTTTCGGTACGCGCACCGTACACCCCCCTACCCGCCGACGTTGCAGCTGCGGTACAGGAAGTCAGTACCTTTGACTCCCAGTACACCTTACAGGTGGAGGAAATTGACCCGCAGTCCGAGATATTCAAATTGCGCTTCAGCCGCAACCGGGAAATTGCCCAGGCGGTGCTGGCTTATCTGCGACAGAATCGGCCGGATGTGGTCATCGTTCCCAACGGCACCATTCAGGAACTGGGTGTGGTGTATCGGGTTGCCCGCCATCTCAAACTGCCAACCGTGACCTACGAATTCAGCGACCAGCGCCAGCGCATCTGGCTGGCATACAACAGCGAAGTGATGCGCCAGGATACCAGTAAATTATGGGAAGCCAGCAAAGATCAGCCGCTGCGCGAAGATCAACTGGAACGGATGCGCAGCCTGATGATGGCCCGCCAGCGCGCTTCGATGTGGGAAAACTTTGCCCGTCTGTGGCAGGGAAAGCCTGCCGAAGGCGGCGAGCAGGCCCGCCAAAAACTGGGGCTGGATCAACGCCCGGTGGTACTGCTGGCCACCAACGTCCTCGGCGACAGCCTCACGCTGGGGCGGCAGGTCTTTTCCAAATCCATGGCGGAATGGATCAGCCGTACGGTGCAATACTTCATCGGCCGCCCGGATGTGCAGCTGGTCATTCGCATACACCCTGGTGAGGTGCTCACTCATGGTCAGTCCATGGCTGATGTGGTACAGGAGGTGCTTCCGCGCCTGCCGGAGAATATCCGTCTGATTCGCGCCAAGGATGAAATCAACACCTACGACTTGATGGAAGTTGCCGATGTGGGGCTGGTCTATACCACCACGGTTGGACTTGAAATGGCGATGATGGGGCTGCCAGTCATTGTGGCCGGAAAGACTCATTACCGTGAACGCGGCTTTACTTACGATCCCGATTCATGGGTGGCGTATTTCAAACTGCTGGGGCACATTCTGGAAAACCCGCCTGAATACCGCCTCAGCCGTGAACAGGTCAATCAGGCGTGGCAGTATGCTTACCGCTTCTTCTTTGATTACCCGCAGCCTTTCCCGTGGCATCTGGTACGGCTATGGGAGGATTACAAGAACACCGATTTGAAAACCGCCCTGACCGGCAGCGAAAGCGAAGGTTACCGACGTTCGTTCCGTTTTCTGGCAGGCGAACCAGTCAACTGGGACTATATCAAGGACAATGGCGGCAAGTCCTGAAAGGTGGGCGGCCAGAGATGAGCGAGACGCAGGTCAAGCAAAAAGTACGCGAATTTTATGATCAGATCGGCTGGCAGCAGGCAAGCAGCGGTCTGTATCAAAACGCGCGTTACGAAGACCTGCGCCCGGTTTCTCGCCAGTACATTCACCGCTGCCACCTGCGCATTAACCGCCACCTGGCCGCGCAGGGAGATTTTTTGCTGGATGCAGGTTCTGGTCCGGTTCAATACCCTGAATACCTGAACTATTCACAGGGCTACCGCTACCGCGTTTGTGCCGATATTTCGATCCTGGCTCTGCGGGAAGCCCGTAAACGGCTGGGTGAACACGGTTTGTATGTGGTCGCCGATGTGGCAAACCTGCCCTTCCGCCGCGATGTTTTTGATGGAGTGGTTTCCCTGCACACGCTCCATCACCTGCCTTTGGGCGAACAAAAACAAGCCTACCACGAACTGTACCGCGTCCTGAAAGGCGGGCGCAGTCTGGCAGTGGTCAACGGCTGGACGGATTCGCCGCTGATGCGCCGCCTGGGCTGGCTGGTGCGGCTGATGGAAACCATCGGGAAAACAATTGCCCGTCTGCGGAGAAGAGAAAGCCGGCCTGAAAAAACGGGCCAGACGGCTGAATCCTCTGCAAATTCCACCCCCACCGGCACGTTTGTGGAAAAACTGGATGCCGGCTGGCTGCGCCGTGAACTTTCTGACCTGCAGCCCCAAATCTGGGTCTGGCGCAGCGTCAGTGTGCGTTTTCTGCGGGCGGTGATTCACCGGGCGCTGGGCGGCCGCCTGTGGTTGGGATTGTTATACGCGCTGGAAGAGCGCTTCCCGCATTATTTTGGTGAAAAGGGTCAATATCCCCTGATTGTGATTCATAAACCGAAAGGATAACGAACCGCTGACGGATGGGCAGCATGGCCCGCCCCTGCGGAAGTGGAGGAACCTTGTATGGACTGGAGCGATAAAGTAGTACTGGTGACCGGCGGAACCGGCTCATTTGGCAAGAAGTTCATCCGTATTCTGCTGGATGAGTACCGCCCGCTGAAGGTGATTGTCTTCAGCCGCGATGAATTGAAGCAGCACGAGATGCGCCAGGCTGGTTTTGATGACAAACGGCTGCGTTACTTCATCGGCGATGTGCGCGATAAAGACCGTTTGCACCGCGCCTTCAACGGGGTGGATGTGGTGGTTCATGCGGCGGCGCTCAAACAGGTGCCGGCTTGTGAATATAACCCGATGGAAGCCATCAAAACCAATATTCTCGGCAGCAGCAATGTGATTGACGCTGCACTGGATGCCGGCGTCAGCCGCGTCATTGCCCTCAGCACGGATAAGGCGGTTAATCCGGTCAACCTGTACGGCGCCACCAAACTGGCCGCCGAAAAACTCTTCATCCAGTCCAACAGTTATGCCGGTGGTATGGCGACCCGCTTTGCGTGTGTCCGTTATGGCAATGTGGTCGGCAGCCGCGGCAGCGTGGTACCGGTCTTTCTCAAGCAGCGTGAGAACGGCGTGATTACCATCACCGATAAACGGATGACGCGCTTCTGGATTTCGCTGGAGCAGGGAGTGCGCTTTGTGCTGCGCTGTGCAGAACAAATGCTGGGCGGGGAGGTGTTTGTTCCCAAAATTCCCAGTATGAAAGTGGTGGATCTGGCAAAGGCGGTTGCACCGCGGGCGGAAATCGAAACGATTGGCATCCGTCCGGGCGAAAAGCTGCACGAGGTGCTGATTTCGGAGGACGAATCCCGCACTACGGTTGAGCTGGAGGATATGTATGTGGTTCAGCCAGCCGAATCGCTCTGGTTTGGACGCGAGTGGGAAAGCCGCGGTAAACCGCTGCCGGATAATTTCCGCTACGCCAGCAACACCAACACCGATTGGCTGACCATTGAAAAAATCCGTGAGATCATTCGACCGATTGAAGAGGCTTACAAACAGGGAACGCTGGAATGATGCGTATTCTGGTTACCGGTGCCAGCGGCCTGCTGGGGTTGAATTTTGCCCTGCGTTACCATGCTGATCATCAGGTCAGCGGGGTAGTGCATCGCAACCTGCTGCGCAATCCACCTTTTCATCAAATTGCTGCGGATTTGACCGACCCCTCCTCCCTCGAAGCTGTGCTGGAGCAGACAAAACCGCAGGTGGTACTGCACTGCGCCGCCATGGCGAACGTGGATGAGTGCGAACGCCAACCGCAGCGCGCCTTTCAGGTAAACGTTGAGCTGCCGGCAGCGCTGGCGCGCGCAGCCGCGCGACACGGTTTTCGATTGGTTCATCTTTCTACCGACGCAGTATTTGATGGCCAGCGCGGGGATTACACCGAAGAAGATACTCCCCATCCGTTGAGCGTTTATGCACGCAGCAAATGGCAGGCCGAACAGCAAGTTTTGGAAGCCTGCCCGCAGGCGATTGTCGCGCGGGTTAACTTTTACGGCTGGAGTCTTTCCGGTCAACGCAGCTTGGGGGAGTTTTTCTTCTACAACCTGAAAGAAGGCAAGCCGGTCAGGGGCTTTACGGATGTGTTCTTTTGTCCGCTGGAAGCCACTCAACTGGCTGACCTTTTATTGAGGCTGGTGGAAAAGGGTGCGGAGGGGTTGTTTCACGTCGTCAGCAGCCAGTGCCAGTCCAAATATCAGTTTGGGGTGAGTATTGCCCGTCGTTTTGGACTGGATGAGAGCCTGATCGAGCCGGTTTCGGTGATGGAAGGCGGGCTGGTTGCGCGTCGTTCGCCGAATTTGCGCCTGCGCACCGAGAAACTCTGTGCCGCCCTGGGCGAACCGCCGCCCAATCAGGCTGCCGCGCTGGATCGTTTTTATCAATTGTATTTAGACGGTTATCCGCAGCGGGTACGCTCGCTGGCGGACGGCCGCTTGACACAATCGGTCTAATTTCTGTAAAGAAGGAGACGGCAAGATGTCTGTTGAAATCAAAATTGGAAATCGTCTGATCGGGGATGAGCATCCCACCTACTTTGTGGCGGATATTGCCGCCAACCATGACGGCAGTCTGGAACGTGCCAAGTACCTGATAAAACTTGCCAAACAGGCTGGCGCCGATGCCGCCAAATTCCAGAACTTTGCTGCGCCGAAAATTGTTTCGGATTACGGCTTCAAATCGCTGGGATCTCAGCAATCTCATCAAGCCAGCTGGAAACGCTCGGTGTTTGAAGTCTATCAATCGGCTTCCATTCCGTTTGAGTGGACCTATGAATTGAAGAAAACCTGTGAGGAAGTCGGTATAGACTATTTCTCCGCTCCCTACGATTTTGAGGCGATTGATTTTCTGGATGAACACATGCCGGTTTACAAAATTGGCTCCGGCGATATTGACTGGCTGGAAGCCATCGAGCGGATTGCCCGCAAAGGCAAACCGGTCTTTCTGGCGACCGGTGCGGCGGATATTGGCGATGTTCAGCGCGCCGTGCATACGGTTCTGGCGCTTAACCCGCAACTGGTGCTGATGCAGTGCAACACCAACTACACCGGCAGTGTGGAAAACTTCAAATACGTTCACCTGAACGTGCTGAAAACCTATCGTGCCATGTTCCCGAATGTGGTACTGGGTCTTTCTGACCACACCCCCGGTCATGCGGCCGTGTTGGGAGCGGTGGCGCTGGGGGCGCGGGTGGTGGAAAAACACTTCACCGACGATAACACCCGCGAAGGCCCCGACCATGCCTTTGCGCTTGATCCGATTGCATGGGAAGAAATGGTCAGACGCACGCGCGAGCTGGAAATGGCGCTGGGAGATGGAGACAAGCGGGTTGCCGAAAATGAGCGCGAAACGGTGATTTTACAACGCCGCTGCCTGCGTGCTGCCCGTGATATTCGTGCCGGAGAAGTCATCACCCGTGAGATGATTGATGTATTGCGCCCGGCCACCCCCGGCGCCATTCTGCCGCCGGAGATTGACCGTGTGATCGGCACAAAAGCGCTGCGCGATCTGCCGTATGGCAAAGAAATTCGCTGGACGGATTTGGGCGATTGAAAGTACTGTACTTCTCGCGCGATTATACGCCGCACGACCACCGCTTTTTGAGCGCGCTGGCGCAAACACCGCACACCATTTACTACCTGCGGCTGGAACGGCAATCCCGTCAACTGGAAGACCGCCCGCTGCCGCCGCAGGTGGAGCAGGTGGTCTGGCAGGGCGGACGTCAACCGGTTGGCTGGCGGGATTATCCGCGCCTGCTGTCTGACCTGCGGCGCGTGATCCGTCGGCTTCAGCCGGATGTGATTCATGCCGGCCCGATTCAATCGGCTGCTTTTCTGGCGGCTTTGAGCGGCTTTCGTCCGCTGGTCAGTATGTCGTGGGGTTCGGATTTGCTGCTGGATGCCGACCGCTCGGCATGGATGCGCTGGGTGACCCGCTTTACCTTGCGGCGCACCACCGTACTGGCAGCCGACTGCCGCACCGTGTTAGAGAAGGCCGCTCAATTCGGTTTTCCACCCCAACGGGTGGTGCTCTTTCCGTGGGGAGTGGAGCTTGCCCGCTTTCAGCCCGGCAGGGCGGATGCATTTCGGGCCCGGCGCGGATGGCAGGATGCGTTTGTGGTGCTTTCACTGCGTACCTGGGAGCCGCTGTATGGGGTGGATGTGGTGGCGCGCGGCTTTGCTCGGGCTGCCCGCCAGAATCCGCGTCTGCGCCTGTTGCTGCTGGGCGGCGGCTCACAGGCCGGCCTGATCCGTTCAATCTTTGAGCAGGAAGGCGTGCAAGAGCAGGTCTTTTTTGGCGGTCAGGTTAACGGCGATGACCTGCCGCAGTATTATCAGGAAGCGGATTTATACGTGAGCGCCTCGCACAGCGACGGTTCTTCGGTTTCCCTGATGGAAGCGCTGGCCAGCGGTTTGCCGGTGCTGGTTTCGGATATTCCTTCCAACCGGGAATGGATTACGCCCGGGCGCGAGGGCTGGTTGTTTGCCGATGGGGATGACCGCGCTTTAAGTGAAGGTATTTTGCGGGCTGCCGGTCAGCCGGAGGGGTTGAAAGAGATGCGCCTTGCCGCCCGCCGACTGGCGGAAGAGCGCGCCAACTGGCAGGTCAACTTCCAGCGACTGCTGGATGCCTATCAACTGGCGCTAGAGATTGAACAATTGTCCGCATCATTGCACCCAAGCCCATTGAAGGAGCAGGAGTAAATGACTTCAATCCAACCGCAGGTGGTTGCCATCGTTCAGGGACGGATGACTTCCAGTCGTCTGCCGGGCAAGATTCTGGCGGATTTGGGCGGCAAGCCCATGCTTGCCCATGTGGTCGAGCGGGTTCGTCTGGCGCAGACTGTTCAGCGGGTGGTGGTGGCCACCACCAGCGACACCAGCGATGACCCGGTTGCCGAATTCTGCCGGGCGCAGGGGTATGATTGTTTTCGCGGCAGCCTGTTCGATGTGCTCGACCGCTTCTACCAGACGGCGCGGGCATACGCTGCGGATGTCATCGTGCGCATTACCGCCGACTGCCCGCTGATTGACCCGCTGGTCATTGACCAAACGGTTGAGGCCTTCTTTCAATATCAGGTGGATTTTGCTGCCAACCGTCTGCCGCCGCCGTGGAAACGCACTTTTCCAATCGGGCTGGATACGGAAGTGTGCAGCTTTACGGCGCTGGAACGCGCCTGGCGTGAAGCCGCTCAACCACACGAACGCGAGCATGTCATGCCCTATCTTTACGAAGAAGAAGGTCGTTTCAAGGTGCATGTCATCCATGCCGGGCAGGATTACGGTGACCTGCGCTGGACGGTGGACACTGCCGAAGATTTAACCGCCATGCGGGCTTTGTTTGCCCTCTTTCAAAATAATCCCCCGCTCTCCTGGCTGGAGGTGCTGCCGGTCTGGCTGCAGCACCCGGAAGTTCAGTCGTTGAATGCCGGCGTGCAGCATCACTGGTTTAATGAATTTGACGAGCGGTTTGGCAAACGGGAGAAATAAAGAATGCCGTTGTTGACCATCTTCACCGCCCCAAAGCCATTCACCAACCCGCACATTGCAATGATTCAGCGCAATGCGCTGCGCTCCTGGCTGGCGCTGGGTGAGGAAGTGGAGGTTCTGGTGATTGGCGAGGAGGAGGGGCTGGCCGAAACGGCTGCCGAACTCGGCATCCGCCATTTGCCGCAGGTGGAACGCAGTGCTTATGGCACGCCACTGGTTTCTTCCATGTTTGCGCTGGCTCGCCATTCCAATGCCCCGTTATTGTGCTGTGTGAATGCAGATATTATCCTGACTTCGGATATTCTCAACGCGGGGCGCAATTTGCTGGCAACGCGGCAACGTTTTCTGGTAGTGGGACAGCGTTGGGATTTGGATGTGGATGAACCGCTGGACTTTTCGGCAGGATGGCAGGAGCGGCTGCGTGAACGAGTCCGTCATGAGGGAAAGCTGCACAAGGCTACCGGCTCGGATTATTTTCTCTTTCCGCGTGAGTGTTTTAATGATATACCGGCTTTTGCCATCGGACGCGCCGGCTGGGATAACTGGATGATTTACGCCGGACGTTCACAGGGCTTTCCGGTGGTGGATGCCTCAAAGGATGTCTTCATTGTGCATCAAAATCACGATTACAGTCATTTACCGGGCGGTCAGCCGCATTATAAACATCCGGAAACGTTGGAAAATGTCCGGCTGGCAGGGGGCAGACGCACCATCTTTGAACTGAGCGATGTGAGCCATCACCTGGTCAATGGAAAACTGGTACGACCTCCGTTTTCGTGGCGGCGTTTCTGGCGTGAGGTAGAAATTTTCCCATTGATTAAATTGCACTCCTATCCACTGGCGGTAGGGCTTTATTTCCTGCTTCACCCACGTAAAGCCTACCGCGAGTACCGTGAAGGCAGGTTGTAGGGAGGGACTTATGCGGCAAGGACAAAACCCGGCAAAACTGGATATGCCTGCTTACCAGCCTCAGCGCCTGGCAATTGCCACACTGGTGTATATTCCCTTTCAGGAGGGTTATTTCGCCCATTCTCTGGAAGTGTTTCTTTATCATCTTGCCAGTGTGCATCAATACACCTCAGAACCATTTAATTATCTGGTGTTTGATAACGGCAGTTGTGCTGAGGTAAAACGCGAGTTGCAATCTTTACATGAAACCGGCTGGATTGACTGGCTGGTGCTTTCGCAGCACAATCTGGGCAAAACCGGCGCTTTGAATTTCATCCTGTCCGGTATTCCCAATCAGTGGGTTTGTTACACCGATTCGGACATGCTTTTCCGCCCCGGCTGGCTGGAAGAATCGTGGAAGATCGAAGCAAACTTTCCCAATATCGGCATGATTGGCGCACAGGTGGTCTTTCCCGACTGGGAGGAGGATAAGGGCAATACGGCTTTTCGGAAAACGACTGACGCGCGTTTTCACTTTGATCAGGTGCAGCCTGAAGACTGGATTCTGGATGAATACTGCCGCGGGCGGGGAATCAGCGGCGAACGGGAGAAAGTTTACCGCAGAATGCAGCTGGATCGGGTGACGAACACTGAAACTGGTGTGCAAGCCTTTCTGGGCGGCAATTCTCATCAGCAGTTCTTAGCGCGGCGTGCGGTGCTGCAGGAAATTCTACCCTTGCCGGCTTCCCTGCAGCTTTCCCGCAAAGAAGATACTTATCAGGATGTGGAACTGGACCGGCGTGGTTACCTGCACCTGACCACTACCCGTCCGTATCTTTATCACATGGGCAATGTCGTGGATGAGGCGCTGCGTCCCGAACTGGAAAAATTACGCCTGCCGGAAAATGTGAAACCCCCTACACTGAAAAAAACTCACACTTCGCAAAAACTGCATCCAGTAGAGCGAATACTTTTTTGGCTGGCGGGTAAACCCGCTTTGCGCCGCCGGCTGGTGCGCCTGTATCAATTTCTGCATCGTACCCTTTCTGAGGTTTCGTGAAATGCGCATTGGTCAGAACCCTGCCAAGTTTGTCAAAGACGTAGCCAGACCGGAACGCATCACGGTTGCCGTGCTGAGTTATATCCCATTTCTGAGCGGTTTTTATGCCGAAACACTGGATGTGTTGAAGGTTTGCCTTGACTCGGCACGCAAGGATGCCGGACTGCCGTTTGATTTGATGGTATTCGATAACGGTTCCTGCGCCGAAGTACAGGACTGGCTGCTGGCTGAACAGCGTGCGGGTAACATCCAGTACCTGATTCTTTCCGAGAAGAATCTCGGCAAAGGCGGGGCGTGGAATATCATCCTCAGTGGTGCGCCGGGCGAAATCATTGCCTATGCTGACAGCGATGTGTTGTTCTACCCCGGTTGGTTGAGTGAGAGTGTGCGATTGCTGGAAACTTTTCCAAATGTGGGCATGGTGACGGCGCGTCCCTTCCGTACCAACCCGGAATTTTACAGCAGTACACTGGCATGGGCAGAAGCCCAGCCGGATGTGCAGGTCGAACGCGGGCATTTCATTCCGTGGGAGGTTTTTCTCGAATTTGATCTCAGTCTGGGACAAAATGAGGAAGAAATCCGCCAGCGGTACGAAACTACGCAGGATGTACGGCTGACCTACCGCGGCGTGCAGGCGATTGCCGGCGCATCCCACTGGCAATTTGCGGCTTATAAGTCCACCCTGGCACAGTTTCTGCCTTTTGAGATGAATCGCCCAATGGGACAGGTTAAACAACTGGATCAGCGTATGAACGAAGCCGGTTTGCTGCGGCTGATGCCCACCCGACCGTATGCAATGAACCTGAGCAATACCTTGCGCGGCTTGAAGGCGGAAAAGCCGGTGCAGCAGCCCCGTGAAGCCATGCGCCGCCATGCCCTGCTGGATTTCCCCCCGCTGCGCCGTCTTCTGCTGGCGCTGTACGATTCAATTTTCCGCTGGTATTATGACCGCCAGTGATAACGGGAGATGAAATCTTACTTTCTATGACGAAGAAACGCATTTTCATCAGTGCTGACCATGGTCTGGCGGTGGTTTACTTCCTGCAAACGGACGTGCTGCCCACCCTGCTGCAGGGCGGTGTTGAAGTGGTGCTGCTGACCGATGACGGGCTGGTTGAGCAAATTCAGCGCCGCTTTGGGCAGCCGGGCCTGACGGTGGAGGGTTTGCGTCTCAGGCAGGCGCGCCACTACTTCGAGAATCACGACCACAGCCTGCAATACTGGCTGCACTTTTTGCGCTGGATGGGCGGCTCGCGGCGCATCAACACCAATGCCATGGACGGCCACCTGCGGCAGATGCAGCATGAAACCTCGCGGCGCGGTAAACTGCTGATGCCTTTCATTCGTGCGGCAACTGCCCTGCTGCGAAATTCAGCGCCTGCCCGGCGGGCGCTGATCGGGCTGCAAATGCGCTATACACCGCAAATTTACCGCGACCTGTTCGAGAAGTATCAACCCTCACTGGTGGTCGCCAGCACCCCCGGCTGGCGTTTGGACCGCTATCTGCTGCGTGAGGCGGCGCAGCGCGGGGTGCGCACCGCAACCGCCATTATCGGTTGGGATAACCCCAGCAGTTACCGTCTGCCCGGCGCGCCGGTGGATTACGCCACCTGCTGGTCGGAAATTCAAAAAGAAGAACTGGTGCTGGGTTCAGACTGGCAGCCGGAACGGGTCAACATCGGCGGCATACCTACCTATGATGGCTACTTCCGCAAGCAGTGGCAGATGAGCCGTGAGGAATACTTTGCCCTGCACGGGCTTGACCCGCAGCGAAAATTGCTGGCGTATGCTTCCAGTTTTGTTACCTTTGCGCCCAATTACCCCAATATCGAAGCCCTGGCGCGGCTGGTGGCCGAAGAACGGCTGGTACAGCCGGCCCAGCTGCTCATCCGCTTGCACCCCAATCATTTCATCCCCGGTTCGCTCTACGAAAAAGAGGCGCACCGCGTTCGTCAACTGGTGCGGGAATTGCCTCATGTTCATCTGGTCGAGCCGGTGCCGTTGGGCGGAGAATTGGGGTATTACTCCGGCGAGGACATGCCGGAAAAATCCTCAATGATGGCGCATGCGGATGTTTTCCTGACTGTCTATTCCACCATGGTGGTGGAAACTGCCATTCACGACCGGCCGATCGTCAGTGTTTGCATTGATACACCCGGCGGCTGGAACACGCCCGGTAAGTTTTCACTGGCGCTTTCGGAAATTGCCGAATGGCCGACTCATTTGCGTTTCCGTCAGGCGGGCGCCGGGCGGGTGGCCTTGAA
>NZ_DAOUBL010000259.1:0-3457 GCF_034432615.1 Bellilinea sp.
GCGAGTTATATCGAGTGGCTGGACGGAGGTAATGGACATGGACAAGACCGAATGGCGGGTCTATCGCATCGAGGACAGGGACGAACTGGCCGCGGCGATTGCGTTGTATGAAAAGCGCAAGGGGGTGAGACCCCGTTATGCACGGGTCAGTGAGAAGGCCCCGGCGTGGCTGCTGGCACTCTTGGAAGAAGCGGACGGGTTGGAGATTGAGCGGGCGGGTAATCTACTCGCGTTCGATGTCTGGCTGACACAGGAGAAGAAAGCGCAGCCACAGTTGAGTTTGTTTGGGGAGGCGGGATGATGGCGAAAGTGATTACGGTTTATAACCAGAAAGGCGGGGTAGGGAAAACCACGCTGGCAGTGAATCTGGCGCACGGGTTGGTGCGTCTGGGAAAATCGGTAACGCTGGTAGATCTGGCCAACCCGCCGTACTGCCACAGGTGGTTTGATATTCCTGCGGACGGTTCTGCGCTGCGATGGATGCAAGGGGAGCAGATTGTTCCTCACAAGACACGTGCAGGGATTAACGTTCTGCCGGGCTACTGGCCAAGCGCTGGTGATCTGCTGGATGGAAAAGAGATGTTGCTACGGGCAAGCGATATCCGGCGGGAACGCTTTGAGGCGTTGGGAACGGATGTCGTTGTGGTGGACGGGTATCGGTATGAATGGGCAGTTGAAAGGGAATTGTTGAGGTTATCCGATCTGGTATTGATTCCCCATGATCCGGGAACGCCGTTGGAAAGTACTGCAAACACCCTCAAGATGTGCCGCGAATTGCAGGAGGAGGGCTGGACGGGGCCATGCTTTGTCATCGGGATTGTAGAGACAG
The DNA here is from genome assembly GCF_034432615.1 of Bellilinea sp. Classification (GTDB taxonomy): domain Bacteria; phylum Chloroflexota; class Anaerolineae; order Anaerolineales; family Anaerolineaceae; genus Bellilinea. The sequence goes on from NZ_DAOUBL010000259.1 coordinate 830, forward strand.
TAGCAGATGTGGGGCGAGCATTGGAGATGGGCAGGTCAGCGGACGGGGTATTTCTGCTGACCTGGAACGAACGGATGAGGCAAAGGCGGACGGCGTTTGAGCCGCCGCGGGTGGCGCGGGTGATGAGCGAATATCACAATTTGGCGTTATGGGTTACGAGCGAAGGGGGGAAGAGGCGATGAAAATATTTGCCTTTGTCAATCAAAAAGGCGGGGTGGGCAAGACCACTTCGGCGATCACGCTGGGGCATGGACTGGCGATTAGCGGACGCAAAGTATTGTTGGTGGATGGAGACAAACAGGGGCACATCGAGCGGCATCTGAACATTCCGAAAACGCCGGGCTTTCGGCGCTGGTTTTACGAGGAAGAACCGCTGGGAGAACATCTCATCGAAGCCAGGCCGAATCTGTGGGTATTACCGGGCGACAAGAGTACCAATCTGGTGATTGGCAAATTACGGGATGAACCACTGGCAACGCCGATGTTCATCAAGCGGCTGCGTCAGGAATTGGAGATGGGGAACTTCGAGGTTGGAATGATTGATCTGGGTCCTGGTCTGGATCATCTGCAGATGGCGGCGATGATGGCGGCGGATTATGTGTTGATACCGGTATCGCCGCGATTTCTGGACATGGATGGAGTAGCCGAAGTGACCAACACGATGGCGGAGTTGAACTACAGTCAGGGGAAGGAATGGCGGCGGTTCATCATTCTGCCGACCATGTACATGCGGATGTGGAAGGAGAGCGGGGTACGATTGAAGGAACTGGTAGAACGCTTTGGGGCAATGGTATGGCCGCCGATACCTAACGATCCGCGTGTTGCAGAAGCGCCGGGGCGGGGTAAGACGTTGTGGGAGTACGCGGCGGAGACCAAAGCGGTCAAAGGGATCGAGGCGGGACAAAAGCGGATTGGGGGGTATGAAGAAGCGTTGGAACGGCTGAAAAAGTTGTTGGAGGAAGGATGAGCAAGCGAAAGGGAGAAGAGATACTATCGGCATTCGATGGATATGATGAGGGTATCCGGCTGCTGCTGGAAGAAACCCAGCGGCGGGCTGAAGAAAGCCGCCTGTCGCCTGTGGAGAGAATGAAAGTGACGGAGCTCAGGCACAAGGCAGAGGAACGGAAGCGGAAGGCAAAGGAAAAGTGGGAAAAGGCCAAGGGGATGCGGGTATCTGTATATCTACCAAAGAGTCTTCAACAGGAAATTGAAGAAATAGCACAAACAGAAGGCACCAGCGAATCGCAGGTGATGACCTACTTATTGTTTGAAGCCGTAGAGAAATACAAGCGGAAAGAGATTGGTTTTTGGGGTTACAAACACCCTTCGGAGTCGCCGAGATACGACTTCATTCTGGTTCATCCAAAGGATACGGAAAGGACGGGAAAAATTGAGTCGAGAAAATCGCAAAAAAACAATTGGAGTGGTTGATTTAGTAGCGCTACTTACAAAATTCAATAGCGCTACTTTATGGTGCTACTTGAGTTTATTAGTAGCGCTATTGAGTAGCGCTATTAAAAAAAATAAGGAGTGCTACTTACCCCACTTAAAACGCCCTACAAGGCGTCTTTTTGAAAGGGGGGGCTATGTTTGTATCCCTTTGAAATAAAGCCCAAAATTAAGCCGTTTTAGAGGCTTTTTTCGATTGTTTCAGAAATCATTGAAATCAAGGTTCAGGAGGTGAATTTATGAGCGACAACCGACAAATCATTCCCGATGTGGAAGGAGGCAAGAGATGAGCATCGAGGTCATGACCAGGGTTTGGAAGAACAGTCAGCAATCCGGCACAGCATTGCTTATCTTGCTGGCGTTAGCGGATTGGGCAGACGATTTCGGATACTGTTACCCTGGGCATACGGCTATTGCACGCAAAGCACGGACGACGGAGCGAAACGTTTACCTGATTTTGAACAGGCTGGCAGAAATGGGTGAAATACGCATTGTTCGGAAGGGGGCAGGTGGAAAGCGCAAAGAGACGTCGATTTACCAGGTCATCGTTGGAATGACGGAACAGGAGATTGTCCGGAGTGAAAATCTCTCGCCCATTGCCCGGGGCGTTTCACCTGAAAAAATTTCACCTGAAAAAATTTCACCTGAAAAATCATGCAGCCCATTAAATGTATTAATTAACCGTCAATTAAATGCTGCTGTTAATCCTGTTAATTTTAATATGCAGCAGCATTTAATTGACGATTCACCTGAAAATTTTTCACCTGAAAATATTTCAGGTGAAAAATCTTTCGCTGAAAAATCGCATAAAAACAGTTTGCCGCCCGAAATCGAGGCACAGCTCAAAGCGCTTGGCTGGCGCGGGTCACTCGCCGATGCCGAAAAAGCCTGGCAGGACGATGCCGAACGCGTCCGTCAGTGGCTGTGGTATGCCGGAAAGCAGGGCATGAGCGGGGCACTGCTGCGCACTGTGTTGCGCAACACCGGCGAGTATCCGCCAGAACTCGATCCGAACAGCAGCATGAGCCGACGCCGCTATCTGGAGGGATCTTATGCCGAATTTGTCGAACACTGACCTGCGCCGCTTGCAAGAGCGGCTGGGCTGTGAACTGGTGGGTGAACTGGTGCGGGAATTACCGGACGCCGACCTGGAAGCGGCGTTTCTGGGCGAGACCCACC
>NZ_DAOUBL010000260.1:0-19107 GCF_034432615.1 Bellilinea sp.
CAACGCAGCGCAGTGCGGGTCACACTCCTTGCCCATCTTCCCCGTAGAGAAATATCGTTGAAATTGATGCCAACACAGCGCAGTGCGGGTCACACTCCTTGCCCATCTTCCCCGTAGAGAAATATCGTTGAAATTGATGCCAACGCAGCGCAGTGCGGGTCACACTCCTTGCCCCCCTTCCCCGAAGAGGTACACGTTGAGCGGACAAGGCAGCCTTGCGGGGAAGGGGGGTTACGGGGGGTTGGGGTAAGCGGATGGGTTATCTTCCTGATGTTGGCAGCCTGTGATTTGAGCATTGGCGACGTTGAGAAAACCATCCCCCGCAACAATCTCCGCCGCTGGCAGGCAGGGCGTGCTATAATCAGCCGCGTTGCCTATGGAATTGAACCTGCTCACCTGGACACTGGCGCTGCTGCCCGTGCTGGTTGTTTTGATCCTGATGCTGGGCTTCAAATGGGGCGGCAGCCGTGCCGGCGCAGCCGGCTGGATTGCCGCAGTGTTGATTGCCTGGCTCTTCTTTGCCGCCGGCCCGCGCCTGATTGCCTACACTCAGGCCAAAGCGGTGCTGCTCAGTCTGGATGTACTGTATATCATCTGGACGGCGCTGCTGCTCTACCATACCGCCGATGAAGCCGGCGCCGTGCGCATGATCGGCATCAGCCTGCCGCGCCTGACCGCCGACCGCACCATGCAGGGTCTGTTGATCGGCTGGTTGTTCGCCTCATTTTTGCAGGGCATGGGCGGCTTTGGCGTGCCGGTGGCGGTGGCCGCCCCGCTGCTGGTGGGTCTGGGTTTCAACCCCGTTCAGGCGGTGGTGATGGCCTGCATCGGGCACGGTTGGGCGGTCAATTATGGCTCGCTGGCAACTTCGTTCCAAACGCTGATGGCGGTAACCGGTTTGCCCGGCGAACTGCTGGCGCCCGATTCGGCCTGGCTGCTGGGGCTTTCGGCGTACGTTTGCGGGGCAATTGTGGCGCTGGTGGCAGGCGGCTGGCGCGGCCTGCTGCGCAGCCTGCCGGCCGTGCTGGTGCTGGGCAGTGTCATGGCATTCAGCCAGTATGCCCTGGCGGTCAACCGACTGTGGAATCTGGGCGCAACCGGCAGCGCCATGCTGGGTCTGCTGGTGGGAGTGGGGGTGTGCCGCCTGCCGCTTTACCGCGGCAACCCGCAAACCGCGCCGGCAGCCAATTTCAGCCACCTGAACGGCGGCGACGGCAAACCGCGTTCCCTGAAACTCTCCCTTTCTGCCTATGCCATTCTGGTTGTACTGACCTTTGCCATCAACCTTATCCCGCCGCTCAACGCCTTCCTCGACCAGATTCAGCTCAATCTGACCTTTCCCGAATTGCGCACCGGTTTTGGGTGGGTTACCCCGGCCGGGCCGGGGCGTTCGATCAGCCTGTTCGGGCATACCGGTTCGATTTTGCTGTACGCCTCGTTAATTTCCTACTTCATCTACCGGCGGGCAGGCTACTACCGTCCTGCCGCCGCCGCAAGAATTGGCGAAAAAACCGTCAAAGGGGCGGTCAATTCCAGTCTGGGCATTCTGGCGATGGTGGGCATGGCGGTGGTCATGTCGCACGCCGGCATGACCAACCTGCTGGCGCTGGGCATGAGCCGCAGTTTTGGCGCGGCTGCCTACCCGCTGATTGCTCCTTTCATCGGGGCTTTGGGGGCATTCATCACCGGCAGCAACAACAACTCCAATGTGCTGTTTGCCGTGCTGCAAATGCGCACGGCTGAATTACTGAGGTTGAGCGTTCCGCTCATTTTGGGGGCGCAAACGGCGGGCGGTTCGCTCGGCAGCATCATGGCGCCCGCCAAGGTGATTGTCGGCTGCAGCACGGTCGGGCTGAGCGACCGCGAAGGGGAGGTCATGGCAGCCGTCATCCGCTACGGGTTGATTCCGATTGGCATTGTGGCGCTGGCGGCCTGGCTGGCAGCCTGAAAGCCGTTTATTCACAACCTGTTGACAAAGCGCTCGATGCGCCGCAGGGCCTCTTCGATCTTCTCGTAAGCCGTGGCGTAAGAAATGCGGCAGAAGCCCTCGCCGCCGGCACCGAACGAATTGCCCGGCACAACCGCCACCTTCTCCTCCTGCAGCAGGCGGGTGGCAAAGGTTTCGTCATCCAGCCCGGTAACGCTGACTTTGGGGAAGGCATAAAATGCCCCTTTCGGCTCAAAAGTGGGCAGCCCGATGCGGTTCAACTCCGGCACCAGCATCCGGCGGCGGCGGTCATATTCCTCGACCATTGCCATGACCGATTCATCCTCATCCTGAATGGCGACCACCGCCGCATCCTGTGCAATGGTAGGCGCCGACATGACCGTGTACTGATGCACGCGCAGCAGCCCCTGTAAGATGGGGGCAGGCGCGCAGGCGTAGCCAATCCGCCAGCCGGTCATGGCGTAATCCTTGGAAAAGCCGCCCAGCAGCACGGTTCGTTCGCGCATGTTGGGCAGGGTGGGGAAGCACACATGCCGATGTCCGCCGTACACCAGCCGGTCGTAAATCTCATCCGAAATCACAATCAGGTCATATTTCTCGGCAAGCCGGGCAATTTCCAACAGGCGTTCGCGGGTGGCTACCGCGCCAGTCGGGTTGTTGGGGAAACCCAGCAGAATGGCCTTGGTGCGCGGGGTGATGGCGGCTTCGATGCGCACCGGGTCAACATCGAAATTGTCTTCCATGCGGCAGGGGATTTCCACCGGCACACCACCCGCCAGAAACACCTCCGCCTGATAGGACACGAAACACGGCGTCGGGATGATGACCTCATCGCCGGGGTCGAGCAGGGCGGTTGCCGTCAGGTAGAGCGCCTCCGAGCCGCCGACAGTAATCACCACCTCATTGGCCGGATCGTACTGCACGCCGTACAGCCGTTCCAGGTTGGCGGTCAGGGCGCGGCGCAGTTCCAGCGTGCCAGCGTTGGAGGTGTAGTGCGTGCGTCCCTGTTGCAGGGAGCGGATGCCCGCTTCCATCACCGGGCGGGGGGTGTCGAAATCCGGTTCGCCAATTCCCAGCGAAATGACATCCTGCATGGTCGCCGCAATATCAAAAAAGCGGCGGATGCCGGAAGGTTTGAGTGAAGAGACCCGCTGAGAAAGATAGGTTTCGCGCATGGTGACTCCTTGTTCGGAATGGAGAGTGGATGATTCAGGCAAAGGATTTTTGCCAATCCTTGTCATCGAGAAATTTTCCATCAAACGGCGTGGATACGCCACTCGTCGTACAACTCACCGTAAAACAACTCGAAAATCCGCCCGTCTTTGACCCGCACACGGAAGCGCTTGCCGCCGGGGATGCGCCACTCGGCTTCGACGGCTTCGATTTCCAGTCGTTCACCCTGCCAGTGCAGGGCTACCGGCCGTTCGGCGTATTCATAACCCGAATGGCACTCGACCGGATCGCTCATTCCTTCAGCCATGAGTTATCCCCCACGTTCAGGCGGACGGGTTTACCTTCCACCACCACCTGCCGGCCGATGAGCGAGTCGCTGATCACCCGGCTTTGCAGGCGGCTGGCTTCGTCCACAATGCTGTTCTGGATGATCACATCTTCCACCACGCAGTCTTTGCCGATGGACACATGCGGCCCGATCACCGCGCGGCGAACCTGCGCCTCGGTATGGATGAAAACCGGCGGGATGATGGTCACCTGCGGGCGTTCGGCGGCGGCTGCGGAATTGTCATAGCCATGGTCGAGCAGGTAGCGGTTGGTTTCCAGCACGGCATCCGGGATGCCGGCATCCAGCCAGACCTCGACCTGGCGGGTACGCATGCGGGCGCCTTTTTCCAGCAGGATGTTGACCGCATCCGCCAGAAAGAACTCGTTTTTCAAAGTCAGGTTGCGGCGGAACTGCTCTTCGATGGCTGCCAGCAAATCCTCGGCGCGTTTGAAGTAGTAAAAACCGACCACCACCAGATTGTTGCTGAAATCCTGGGGCTTTTCCACCAGGCGGGTGATCCAGCCCTGTTCGTTGACCACTGCCACGCCAAAGCGGCGCGGGTCTTCCACCGGTTTGACCCATGCCAGCCCGTCTTCTTCTACCTGATCGAGCTTGGAAAGATCGGTTTCGATGAGCGTATCCGAAAAGGCCATCAGCATGGGGCCGTGCAGATACTCGCGCGCCAGATAAAGCGCATCGGACTGGCCGCGCATCACTTCCTGAATCACATAATGGGCTTTTTTATCGGGGTGATGCTGGCGCATGTGGGCTTCGACCTGCTCACGCTGGTTGGGGCCGATGATGAAAATGTACTCGACTTCGAGTGAGCGGGGCAGGCTGCTGAACTGCTCCAGCACATAATCCAGCACGGTTTTACCGGCAATGGCAATCAGGGGTTTGGGCTTGCTCCAGGTGTGCGGGCGCATGCGGCTGCCCAGTCCGGCCATCGGCACGGCAATCTTGAGGGTGTTTGCCAATACGACCTCCTGTGAACGCAGGGTATCCACCTTATTGTATCACTGCCGCAGGCTGGCATGGAATGGAAGGACATCCCCAAATCGGCGGACATTAAGCCGTTTTGATAGGTATGGCTTTCTCAAAGTTGCTTGACAATCCTAAAACTTTGTATTGAAACTTGAATTGTGGTGAAATGAACCCCCTCCCTCCTCCCCCACTATCGCTTTGGCGATTGTGGGGGAGGCGCAGGAGGGGGAAAAATCGCTCGATTGGACGCATCAGTGGATAATCCCGAATAGACATCGGTCTGCGCCGGCCGGCTGCGGTTTGATCGTTTTCGACTTTGAGAAAGCCATGTTTTGAGAGGGATATGGGATTGCAATGGGATGAGACATCGCTTCAAAGTTCCAGCCGTTCGGCCATCAGCCCGGCAACCGATTGCAGCGTGGCGGCATCGAAGGCAAAGCGCGCGCCGGCTGCCGCAAACAGCTGCGGCAGGCCGACCGAGTTGCCCAGTGCCAGCGCACGCCGGTAAGCGCTGACCGCGGAGGATTGATCGGTGAGGGCATTGCGCCAGACCTGGCCGGCGCCTAACTGCGCCAGTCCGTACTCCACATAGTAAAACGGAATCTGGAAGATGTGCAGTTTACGCTGCCAGCCGGTGCGGCGGACATCTTCCAACCCACTCCAATCCACCCCCACCATGAATCGCTGCCAGAGGGCATCCCAGGCCTCATCGCAGGCGGCGGAGTTGAGTGCTTCTTCGGGGTGGGTGTAGGCCCAATGCTGAAAACCATCCACCACCGCCATGTACGGCCAGAACAGCAGGCTGCGCTCGAGATGCTCGTTGAAGGCGCGCCGGGCGTCTTCTTCGGAGTAAAAACCGCCGTGCTCCCGGCTGAGGTATGGGCCGGCAAGAAATTCCATGCCCATCGAAGCCACCTCGGCGAACTCGATTGGCGAGCCGCGCAGCTGCCCCAGCGGCAGGCTGGCGGCTTCGAATACGTGGAAGGAATGCCCGCCTTCGTGCAGCAGGGTTTGCACATCATCATGCAGCCCGACGGCATTCATGAAAATGAAGGGACGCTGACGGATTGGAAAAGCGGTGCAGTAGCCGCCGGGGGCTTTGTTCTTGCGGTTTTCCAGGTCGAGCAGGTTTTCACGAATCATGGTATCGAAGTAGCCGCCCAGGGTTTCATCCACGGCGTGAAAGACGGCAGATGTCTTTTGTTTCAACTCGTCAATCGTCTGGTAGGGGCGCAGCGGCGGCAGTCCCTGGGGGTCAACATCCAGATCCCACGGGCGCAGGCTTTCCAAACCCAACTGACGGCGGCGCTTTTCGTAAATTCTGGCGGCCAGCGGGACAATCACCTGCTCAATCGCATCCCGAAAGGTCTGGCAGTCGGCGGGAGAGTAATCGTGGCGGTGGAACTGCACCCAGCGGTAGGAGCGGAAATCGGACTTGCCGGCGTTGGCGGCAATTTGCTGGCGCAGTTTGAAGAAGCGCACCCACAAATCGTTGAAGGCTTCGCGGTCGGCCAGCTGACGCCCGGCAGCCAGCCGCCAGGCCTGCTCGCGCCGGGCGCGGTCGGTTTCCTGATACACCGGCCGCAACTGAGTTAAAGTGATTTCTTTGCCGTCCCATTCTACAGTCTGTTTGCCGGCAATCTGGTCGTATTCCAGCCCCAATTTTTGTTCTTCGGAAAGCAGGGTCAGGTTTTCCTCACGGAACAGTTCGGCATCATCGCGGTAGTTGCGCAGCGGAATTTCAAAACGGGCCGGTTTCAGGCCGCTTTGCAGCAGGCGGGCTTTGAGCTGCTGGTCGGCTGCCATTGCCTGCGGGTAAATCTCATCCAATGCAGCCCGAAAGCGTGCTTCGGCTGCTTCATCCGCGGTATTGATGGTAACGGCCACATTCAGGCGGCTGAACAATTCTTCCAGCGCATCGCCCAAATCCGACCAGTCGCGCAGCCATTCATCCACCGTTGCAGCCGTCAGCGGGCGTTCGATGAGATCACGGGCATATGGCTCGAATTTTTCCCACTTCCAATCGAGAAAATCGGCAGGGGGGTTCTTTAATTCATGGAACATACGGACTCCTTTTTGTGGGATAACAAGTGAAAGGAACAGGGATTACGCTGCAAGTGTACCAGAATTTTTGAGTGCTGAAAAAGGGGTTTGGGGTGAGGGGTGAATTGCCATGGCTTTGCCGAAGTCGCTAATGGTCAAACCACAGGCTGTCAACGTCAATAAAAAAACGACCCGCCGCTCGCCCCAACCCCCCGTAGCCCCCCTTCCCCGCAAAGCCACCATGGCTGCTGAACATATTTCTCTGCGGGGAAGGGGGGCGAGGAGTGTGACCCGTGCCGGGCTGGGCTAGCAACCATATCAACAACACTGCTCTGCGGGGAGGGGGCGAGGAGTATGACCCGTGCCGGGCTGGGCTGGCGACCATTTCAACAACACGGCTCTGCGGGGAGGGGGCGAGAGTGTGACCCGTGCCGGGCCGCGTCCGGGTCAGGTTCGACGCGGTTGCTCTATTCAGCCCCTAGACGACGCGTGCGGCGATTTGCTTGTGGTACAGCCGGTGAACCTTGTAAAAATCCACCCCCAAATCGCTCAGTTCGCGCAGCATGCGCTCGTTTTCGGCGCCAATTTGCACAATTTCCACATGCTGAAAACGCCCGCTCTGAATGCTCTTGTGCATCTCGCTGAACAGGATGGCCGTACCGCCCAGCCCGCGGTATTCCTCCACAATCCCCATGCCGTTGATGTTCAGCCAGGGGGTGCGCTTCAGTTCAAGCCACCAGTCCAGCCAGCCCAACGGCCACATTCGCCCGCCGGTACGCTGCAAAGCTGCCGAAATATCCGGGTAAGCCAGCAAAAAGCCGACCGGTTGATCGCCTTTGAGCAGAATTTTGACCAGTTTCAAATCGGCAAAGAACAATACCTGCCGCAGGATGGCCTCAATCTCGGCAGAGTCAATCGGTGCGTTGCCGGGTGTGTCCATGATGGCGCGATTGTACATCTCACTCAGGCGGGGAATCAGCCGGCGCAGGTCGGTGCGTGAGCGCAGCTGCGCAACCTGAAAACCGCGCTTTTGCATCACTTTTTCGGCAATCTGATGGATTTGCGGGGGAAATTCGGCGTTTCCGCTCAAATAACCGGAGAGAATATCCTCGCCCGGCTGGTAGCCGCAGCTTTCCAGCAAAGCCGCGTAATACGGCGGGTTGTATGGAATGCCAAACGCCGGACGGTGTTCAAAGCCTTTGACCAGCAAGCCCATTGCATCGAACGGCGTAAAGCCTTTCGGTCCAAACATCCGGTTTGCACCCTGTTCGATTGCCCACTGCTCACCTGCGCTGAACAATTGCCGCACGGATTCAAGATCATTTTCTGCCTCAAACAGGTAGAAAAAAGCCGTGTGTTCGTGATTGTGCAGGTTGTAGGGGCGGTGAACCAGTACCGCCAGGCGTGCCACCGGCGGCTGATGCGCCTGCCGGCGGGCGAGGAAGAAGGCCGCCTGTGAGTGGCGGTAAAAGGGGTGGCGGCGCGGATCGAGCATCTGGCGGATATCGGCCTGCAGCGGCGGCACCCACTGCGGTGTGAAGCGGTACAGACGGTAAGGCAGCTGCAGGAAGTCCCGGACTTGTTTGCGGGAAGAGAGATGAATTTGCTGGATGACGGCCATTTCAGGAAACACCGCACATGGAATTGAAAAATTGGCAGCAGTCGCTGATTGCAGAGAGTGCCTGAATCTACTATACTCTAAACAACTCGAAATTCAAGCCCGTTACCACCCGGGAGATGGTTGATTATGGAAGAGCGCAGAAAATTAAAGCGGCGGCACATTATCTACTACCTGCTGGTGTTTGATCAGGATACCCAATCCATGCTTGGGCATCTGGTGGATATCACCCCGCAGGGAATGATGGTCATCAGCGAACAACCGCTGGAAGTCGGCCGCCTTTACAACCTGCGGCTGCTGCTGCCCTATCAGATTGCCGGTAAAAAAGAGCTGCTTTTCCGGGCTCACAGCAAATGGTGTCAGAAAGACCTGAACCCCGATTTTTACGATACGGGTTTTCAACTGTTGAACGTGTCCGATGAGGACATTCGCACCATGGATTGGCTGATCGAGCAGGCCGGCTTTCGGGATTGAAACGCCCCGCAATCCTTCTACCACCCGCTGGATGAAACGGCGGGTGGGTTTATAATTAAACGTGAGTTCGGGATAAGATCAAAACATGGCAGGCAGTGAGAATTACCCCCACCTGCACCTCCCCCAAAATCGCAGGGGCGATTTTGGGGGAGGTGGGAGGGGGACGAAAATTCGAAAGTTGATGTAAAAATGATTTATCCCGAATTGACGTTAATTAAGCCCGGCAAATACCTCAACGAAAGGGAGAAATGACCATGTTTGAAACCGAACCCGAAGAACAACCTGAAGAGCAACCCGAAGAAAAACCCGAAAATGAAAATCGTCCGGTTGGTGAACCGCGTTTGGATGTTCAGGAAAAATTCCTCAAAACCCGCACCATTCTCATCTTTGGCGAAATCAATCAAAAGATGGCCGAGCGGGTCACTCAGCAGTTAATCCTGCTTTCCGAACTTTCGGACGAAGATATCAAGATCATCATCAACTCCCAGGGCGGGCATGTCGAATCCGGCGATACGATTTTCGACATGATTCGCTTTGTGCGCCCGCGCGTCAAGGTGATTGGCACGGGCTGGGTTGCCAGCGCCGGCGCGCTGATTTACGCTGCCCCGCCGGTGGAGCTGCGCTACTCGCTGCCCAACACGCGCTTTTTGCTGCACCAGCCGATGGGCGGAATGCGCGGCAGCGCCCAAGACCTGGCCATTGAGGCGCAGGAAATCATCCGCATGCGCCGCCGCCTGAACGAAATTTTTGCCCGTCAGACCGGCCAGCCGTTCGAGAAGATTGAGCGCGATACCGACCGCAACTTTTGGATGACCGCTGAAGAAGCCAAAGCCTACGGGCTGGTGGGGCACATCATCAGCAATATCAGCGAAATCAAATAATCCTTCTGGCCAGCCGCTTGGATGTCCTTTGCTTTCGGACAGGCGAAGAGGCTGGCTTTTCCTCTCTCCTCGTGCCATGAGCGAATCGTCTTACCCTGTCATTGGTTTTCTTCAACAACTGGTGCGTGCCGAAAGCCTGAGCGGTAACGAGGCGGCTGCGGCGCGGCTGGTACAGCAGCAACTGGAGCAGCTGGGCTTCAGCGATGTTCACAGCGACCGGCTGGGAAATGTGATTGGACGGCGCAGCGGCAGCCAGCCGGGCCTGCGCATTCTGCTGGATGCGCACCTGGATGTGGTGCCGGTCACCTCCCCCGCGGAGTGGCGCTTTCCACCGTTCAGCGGCGAGCTGGCCGACGGTCGCATTTGGGGGCGCGGTGCAGCCGATACCAAAGCCAGCCTGGCAGCCATGATCTACGCTCTCGCCGAACTGCCGGAGAATCAACTGCGCGGGGAGGTTTTTGTATCCGCCAGCGTGGGGGAAGAAGTGCTGGAAGGGGCGGCCTTTTCGGCGGTGCTGGATGCGGTGCAGCCGGATGTGGTCATCATCGGCGAACCGAGCGACTGCCGGCTGGGGATTGCCCAGCGCGGACGGGCGCGGCTGCTCTTTACGGCCCACGGCAAAGCCGCCCACAGTTCCGCGCCGGAAGCCGGGCAAAACGCCATCGAAAACGCGGCAGGTTTGATTCAGCGAATTGCCGGCCTGCCGCTGCCAACCCATCCTTTACTGGGGCGGGGACTGATGACCGCCATTCAGGCGCAGTCGCGGCCCTTTCCCAGCCTCTCCACCACGCCCTACCTCTGCGAGGTGGTGTATGACCGGCGGCTCATGCCGGGCGAAAGCCTGCCCTCCCTGCTGGATGAATACGCCCATTCGCTGGCCGACCTGTCCAACTGGCAGGTGGTCATCCCCGAAGAGGGTTTTACCACCTATACCGGTGTAACGCTGCGCCAACCCGATTTTCACCCGGCCTGGGCGCTTGACCCGCATTCGGAATGGGTGAGGCAGGCGGTGGACGCGCTGCGTTCGGCCGGCCTGCCGGCCGAAACCTTCGCCGTGCCCTACTGCACCAACGGCAGCGCCAGCGGCGGCGAACGCGGCATCCCGACCCTGGTTTATGGGCCGGGTTCCATTCATCAGGCGCACCGCGTGGATGAGTCTATCGAGGTGGAAGAAGTCCTGCGCGCTCAACGCGGCTATCAGGTGCTGATAGGGGCTTTTGAAAACCAGCCGTAGGCAAATGAAAAAATCCTCCGCTCTGAAGTGAAGAGCGGAGGATTTTTCTTAAAGTCTTGCAGGACTGTTTTATTGGGTATTTACTTGACCACCGGCAGTTGGGCTGCCACCCAGGCGTTCAGGCCGCCGCCCAGGTTGACCACATCAGTGTAGCCGTTCATGCGCAGTGCCATCATTGCCAGCGCACCGCGGTGACCGGATTTGCACAACACCACAATCCGGGCATCCTTAGCGGGCAGTTCCGCCAGCCGGCTCCACAGCTGATTGATCGGGATCAGCACCGAACCTTCAATGTAACCTTCCTCGTTCCATTCCTTTTCAGTGCGTACATCCAGCAGGAAGGGTTTGCCGGCATCACCCAGGGCAGCGTTCAGGTCGGCGGCTTTGACGGTGCCAAAACCTTCCGGCAGGCTGGCAAAGAAGGCTTTCAACCCTTCCAGCCGCAGGGCATCCACCGCCGGCGCAGTACCGGCAGGCGGCTCAGCCGGCAGCGAGCCGGTCACCACCGGTAATTCGGCTTTCTTCCAGGCATTCAGCCCGCCTGCCAGATTGACCACATCGGTATAACCCAGAAAACGTAAGGCTGCCAGCGCAAAGGCACCGCGGTGACCGGAGGCACAGTAAATCACAATGGGTTGATCCTGAGCCGGTAATTTATCCAGATTGTCCAGTAACTGGCGAACCGGAATATGAACGGCACCTTCAATATAGCCGTCTTTTTCCAGCTCTGCCGCTTCGCGCACATCCAGCAGGAAGGGGGGCTTATCGGCAAGTCGTTCGTTCAGTTTGGTTGCGGAAATGGTGTAAAAGCCTTCCGGTAAGTTGGTGAGGAAATCGCCCCAGAGGGCGTTCCAGTCCACCACGCCTTCCACCGCAAAACCGGCTGCCTTCCAGGCATTAAGACCACCCGCCAGGTTGACCACTTTTTCATAACCCAGCAGTGCAAGCCCCATTTGAGCAATGGCGCCGCGGTGACCGGAAGCGCAGTAGATCACAAATTCGGCATCTTTGGCGGGCAGTTGATCCAGTTTGGCAAACAGTTCCTCAAAGGGGATGTGGCCGCTGTCGCCAATAAAACCGTTCTTCTCCACCTCGGCTTTACTGCGCACGTCCAGCAGGAAAACCTGTTTACCGTCCGCCAGCTCGCTGTTGAGTTTGTCCGCTTTGACGGTACGGAAACCTTCCGGCAGATTGCTCAGCCAGTCGTTGAGCAGATCATAGAGGGCCTGGTCTTTGATTTCCGGCATCGTCCCGGCCGCCGGCGCAGGCGGGAGCGAGCCGCTGACCACCGGCAATTCGGCTTTCTTCCAGGCACCCAGTCCGCCGCCCAAATTGCGCACATTCTGATAACCCAGCAGTTTCAGGGCTGCCAGTGCGTATCCGCCGCGATGACCCGAGGCGCAGTAGATCACAATCGGCTTGTCCATGGCGGGCAATTTGTCCAGATTCGCCAGCAGCTGGCGAATGGGGATGTTGACCGCCCCCTCAATGTAGCCGTCCTTCTCTACTTCGGCGGCTTCGCGCACATCCAGCAGGAAGGGCGGAGTATCTGCCAGTTCCTCGTTCAGTTTGGTGGCGCTGACAGTGCCATAGCCCTTTTCGGCAGGCAATTCAGCAACCAACCCGCTCCACAGCGCCAGAACATCCAATTCCGGCTCGGGTTCGGCGGTTGGTACGGCGGTGGGCTCAACCACCGGCGGGGTGGTGGGTTCAACCACCGGCGCAGCGGTGGGGGTAGCGGCCGGGGCGCAGGCGCCCAGCAGCATACTCAGGATGATGATGAGAATTAGCGGTAAAGCAACTTTTCGGTTCATCTTTCTTCCTCTCTAAAAAATATGTTTTTTACTGTCCCGGAATGGGAGCGGGCACTTCTTCAACAATCACCCGCCGATTGGCGTTCAGTTCTTCCGGTTTGACCTTATCAGCTGTCAGGAAAATCTCTGCGTTTCCATGGCAGCTGTTGCAGGATTGGTTTTGGGGCGTCTTGCGTTGAATGTTGTGCGGGGTGGCGTACATCCAGGTGGGACGCAGGTCAAAATTGGGCAGCAGGTTTTCGCCGTAATATTGATAACTGGTCGGGGCAACCGGCACATGCCGCAGCGGGACATATTCATAAGGCCGATATTCGTTATCCAGCGGATTCCGGCCAATGAAGAAGGTCAGGTAAGTGGCTTCGGTGCGGAAGAAGGGCAGGCCGGTCTTTTCGCTGATGGCGACATGGCAGCCATCGCAGGAGGTGTAACTGACCGAATGGCATACCTGACAGGATAATTTTTCACCGTGAATGGTGTGCTGCAGGATGGGGTCGCCTTTTTGACCCACTGTGGTATGGCAGGTGGTGCAGGCCGGCGACTGCTCGCCCCAGTAACGATTGCCGCGCGCATCCGGCGGGGTGTTGTGCAGCGACTCGCCGCTGTGGCAGGCAACGCAGTTCATCCGTCCGACGCGGAAGTGGACATCGCCGGGAATACCCTCATGCTTGCCAAGATACTCATCCCCCACCCGTGTACCGTGGCAGGCCGTACACGTACGCGTCATCGGCGGCGTTTTGACAAAATTATGTCCGTCCAGAAAACCCCCGCCCAGGTGCTGAGGCTGGGTGATGTGACAATCCGTACAGGAACTGTGGCACTTGGAACAGTGATTGTTGTAGGCCTCCTGCAATGCCGGGTGATTTTCCGGAACACTGCGCGATTGCATGGCTACCGGATAGCCGGAGAGAGAAGCGTGCAGGCTGTCCGGGAAGGTTGCCATGATTTCTTCGTGGCAGCGGTCACAGCGGCCGACACTATCGGTGTAGGGATTGGCAATCAGATCGGTATGGGCGGTGTCCTTATCCGGTGATTGGGTGCCGCCGTGGCATTGCACACAGGTGAACTGGCCATGCGTGCTTTCCAGAAAACTGGCGCTGACCAAAACTTTCTCCCAAGGCTCCAACGGAGCCACTTCGCCTCCTCAGCCAGCCCCTTCGGATTCCGAAATGACCTCTTCTTCCGGCTTAGCCGTTTGAATCAGGCGGTCTTTGTCGGTGTGGCACTCCACGCAGTAATTCACCTGCGGCTGAGCTGTGGCCGTAGGAACGGGCGGCTGAGTCGGAAGCGGCAGGGTAGCCGTCGGCACCGACTGGGTCGCACGAGCGCAGCCGGTCAACAGGATGATCAATCCTGTCAACATCACAAGCCAGATGCGCATTTTATTCATTAAATGCTCCTTTTACGGGGATTACATTTCCATTTGATTCTAAGGTTCATTTAATCTGGGAGTTAGTGAATATTGTCACAATCTATCATCGGAACTCATGATAGAATTGGATAAGTTTTTCTTATACAGGCGGTTAATCATGTTTGACCCCCATCAGTTGCGTGTGTTCATTGTGGCTGCCGAAACGCTTAATTTTTCTCAGGCAGCCAAAAAACTCAATCTCTCACAACCTGCCGTTACCCAAACCATTCAGGCCCTGGAAAATCAGCTGGGTGAAGCGCTGTTTCTGCGCAGCGGACGCAAACTTCAGCTCAGTCAGGCCGGCGAAAATTTTTTACCGGTTGCCCGCCAGCTGGTCACGCTCAACCTGCGGGCGCGTGAGCTGGTAGATGCCAGCCGTGGGCAGATCAGCGGATTGTTGACGATTGCCTGCAGCACCACCCCCGGCAAGTATGTCCTGCCGGTGGTGGTGGGCAATTTTCTGCGCAAATACCCGCGGGTCAGCGCCCAATGCCTGGTGATGAGCCGTGCCGCCGCGCTGGAAATGCTGGAAAAAAGCGAAGCCCATTTTGCTTTTTCCAGCAGCATTGATGAATTTGATCACCACTACGAGTTTCGTCCGTTCATCACCGACCCGATTCGCTTAATTGTCCCTGCGGACCACCCATGGGCAATGCGCGGGGAAATTGAAGTCGAGGAACTTAGGAACGAACGGTTCATTCTGCGGGAAGAGTGCGCCGGCACATTCCGGGTGGTCAAAGAAGTGCTGGCAAGACACGGCATCAACATTCACGAATTGCCACTGGCATTGCGTATGGGCAACTCGGAGGCGATTGCGGTTGCCGTTCAGCGCGGCGTGGGGGTGGGTTTTGTTTCACAAATGGTCTTGCAAAACCTGATTCTGCCGGATGTGCGGATGGTGTCCATTCGCGGGGTTCATCTCGAACAGCAAATTTACATGACCCGCCATCGGCTCAATCCGATCAGTAGTGCCGCAGCCGTGTTTTGGGATGATATTTTTACCCACCAGCAGGAAATTCAGGCTGAATTGGGCAGCCGTTTTCAGCCCGTCAGCAAGTAATTTTCAAGCCTGTTTCTTCCATTCCCCTTCTAACAGCGCAAAGACCATGTCATCTTGAAAACGGTCTTTGATGAAATCATGGTCGCGTAACACGCCTTCCAGTTTGAAACCAAGACCGTATAACAGGTTTTGTGATCGGGTATCGCGTGGGTCAACCAGCGCTTCGATGCGGTGCAGCCGCATTTGTTCAAATCCGTAGCGCAGCACGGCTTGCAGCGCTTCACGCATGTAGCCCTGCCCCCAATAGCGCGGGCTGAGGTCGTAACTGACCTCGGCCCGCCGGCGGGATTGATCCCAGTGGTGAAAACCGCACGTGCCGATCAGGTCGCCGCTCTCGCGGTCGAACACTCCCCACCGTAAGCCCTGACCGGCGCTGCGCATGGCGTTCAATTGCTCAATCCAGCGCAGGGCTTGTGCTTCTTCTTTCATGGTGGGAATATCGGTAAATTCGGTTACTTCCGGCATGGCGTACAGCCCCAGCAAACCGGCAGCATCTCCCATTTGGAGCGGGCGCAAAATCAGACGTTCGGTTTCCAGCAGTTGATCTTCCGGCAGGGATTGGTTTTCCATAACATCCGATTATACTGCCAACCGCTTAAAACGATTTGAAAATTGTTCAGGGTTGCAGGGAAATCGCATTTAATCCAAGCGGGTACTCTGCCTGCCATTTCCTTTTTGTACAGGGTGGGAAAACCTTTTCTGTCCTGTGTCAGGTCTCCCGGTAAGTCCAACACCTGTCAGGTTGTTAAAGGTTAAAAAAATTAACCCAAAGGCGCAAAGACGCAGAGAAAAGAGAGTATCCTTTGCGTCTTGGCGATAAAACTCTATTTTTTTACCTTGTAAAGCAATCTCACCCCCAGCGCAGCGATGTCATTTCCGCCCAGCCGGAGATTGCCGCGCTCGCTCAAAAAGAAAATGCCATTGTTTATATCCTGGCCGGTTGAGGATGAAAAACCTTTCAACTCTCACGGGTAGGGGTTGTAAAAGGTCGGCGTGGGTTGAACGGGATAGGGGTAGCCATCCCCGGCGGTAGGCTGGGGCGGCGGGTAGCCGGGCTGCGGGGATGCCCCCGGTACGGGGGTTGCCCCCGGCAGGGGGGTGGCCCCGGGCGGCAAGGTGGGTTGACGCCCCGGGGTTACCCCCGGCGGCAAAGTGACTACGGTGGCCTGCGGCGGCGGCTGCCCCGGGTACACCCACGAAGTCGGGGTCGGCTGAACGCCGCTCAGTTTATCGCTGATATCGTTGACATACTTGATGGCGCTCTGACAGGCCGGCTCCAACTGAGCCGAAACATTCTGCCACGTGAGCGGTTGACCCAGACTGAGCGCCTTGCGCACCGCGGTGGCAAGGCAGCCCGGCCCGGCGTTGTAATTGACCAGCGTAAAGCGCCACAGGTCTTCATAACTGGCAACCGAACCGGCTGTTCGGCCGGTCAGGTTGTTGAGCACCCGCCCCACCTGCTGACAGTTGCCAATCATCCCCTCGGCAAATACGCGGATGCTGAAATGCGCCTGCGAAAGGTCAATCCCCGCCGGACAGTCGGCGCAGGCGGCATTGACTTTACCCACCAGCGCACCGCGCAGCAAAGCCCGCTCTTCTTCCTTGATGTTGCCAAAACCCAGGTCGCAGCGGCTCTGGTGCAGCACCAGCGGGCAGAACTGCTCGAAGAAACTCGGATTCCACAGCAGGATGGTATCGGCGCCCTTTTCGGTCAATTGACCCAGGCCGGCTTCTTTGTAATTCTGATAAATGCCGGGCCAGAACTGGCTTTCACGGCTGAAAATGTTCTTCAGCAGTTGCGCCGGCACGCCGGTATCCTGCGCCACGTTCCAGATTTCCTCATCAAAGCGGTTTTGCCAGGCGACCACCTGCTCATAGGCAGCCCGCACACCGCATTCACTGGCGGTGAGCGGGGTTGAAAGTCCGCCGTCGCGGCATTCACTGGCATCCACTTCGCCGTTGGCAATTAACATCCCCGCCAGATAGTACAGGCTGACGGCGGAGTATAATTCCTGCGGGTCTTGCGGCGTGGTCAGCCACGGGGCGGGGCCGCCAATCGGCGGGAACGATCCCCAGATATCGGAGCAGGAAGCCAGCGCCCCGCCGCGCCACTGGCTGCTGAGCACATCCACGTAGTAGAGGGGCTTGTCGCTGGAACCGCCCTCCGGCGACATAAAATCGCCCTGCGGGATGACCCGCACCAGCGCGCTGAATTTGGGGCTGGCATCGCCAAAGCTGGAATCGGCCCAGAACTCTACCGTCACACCGCCCTGACCGGTTGGCTGCAAGGGAATGGCGCACGCATCGCCGTTGCAGATAAAGGGATTGCCGTTCAGGGTACCCTGAATGCTGATGATGGTTTCGTTGGGCAGCGGCTCCTCACCGGTCAGCAGCAGGTTGGGCAGGCTTTCGCAGCGGTTGCCGGGCGGCTGAGGGGTGCAGCCGGTAACGCTCACCCAGACCGAGGGCAGCGGTAATTCCACCTTCACTTCTTTGCTGGCCGGATAACTGGTGAAATGATACAGATACAGGCCCGGGCAGGATTGTAAAGTTTGCTCGGGTGAACTGAGCGCACACGGTTTGGTGGCCAGCCATTCGTTATAGAGGGTTGCCCCGCACCACACTCGAATTTCATCGGCAATCGGCAAGCCTTCATGTTCCACCAGAAAGCGGCAGGTGATTTCGTTGTCTTTCCAGCGCACCAGCCACCACTCGTGGCGCTCAAAGTTGATTTTGAGGGTGGTCAGACGTTTGGGAGCTTCGGGCGTACTTTCTTCGGCAAGCACCGGCGCAGGTGCAGGCAGTGCGGCTGTAAACAGCCCACCGGCAAGCAATACAATCATCCCCAACAGCGCCAGCCGTTTCATCTTAAATTCTCACCGCTCTCCCTGCACACACCGTGCCAGGCCACAGGATATAAGTATCCGTTCTGGATTAGTTTATCATAAAGCACAAGGTTTACGAACACTGCCGCCGCTCACCTTTCCAAAACGAAAAGACTCACGGGGTGGGCGTCAGGGTTGCGGTGGGGGTTACGGTGATGCTGCCGGTGGGGGTGATACTGCCGGTCGGTGTCGGGGTCAGGCTGATGGTGGGGGTCAGTGTTGAGGTGAAGATTGGGGTTGGCGTGATGGTCGGCGTTAGGGTGGGGGTGCGCGTGTTGGTTGGGGTGGGGCTGATGGTCAGTTCGTATTCCAGTGTCAGCAGGCGGTCGGTGTTCGGCACGGGGGTCAGCACGAAATCAATCGCCGCCTGCACCTCAGCCGCAACCCGCGTCTGAATGGGAAGAAAAACCACCGGTTTGAGCGCCTGCGGGATTTGCCACGTCTGCAGATGCTCCTCCCCCAGCCGGAAAAAACCAAGGTGACTGGCATCTCCCAATCGCAAAGCAAAGGGGATGAATTCCTGCAAGTCCGGCAGCGCCAGACTGCTTTCGACACTGTTGCGGTAGTTTTGGTACAGCTCGGGCAGGCGCACCAGTGTCCCGCCGGAGACCATGCGCTGGACGATCAGGCGCAAAATTTCCTGCTGGCGCAGGCTGCGGTTTTCCTCATCCTGCCCGATGCGGTAGCGCAGATAACACATCACCTGATCGCCATCCAGCAGGTGACGGCCGGGGGGAATATCATTGCAGATTTCGGGCATCTTTTCGGCAACCGTTACTTCCAGTCCGCCCAGGTCGTCAATGAAGTAAACAAAGGCTTCCAGCCGGACAATGGCATAATCATCCGGGCGCACCCCAAAGTTGTATTCCAGGGTATCGGCCAGCATGCGCACACCGCCCACCGCATAGGCGGTGTTGAGCCGCTGCATGGTGTAACCGGGGATGAACACAAACAAATCGGGGGGCAGTGAAAGTACACTGGCGCGCCCCAGCCGCGGATGGTAGAACACAAGCGCTATGGCATCGCTGCGCCCGGCAAACGGGCTGGCATAATCCAAACCCACCAGCATCAGTGTGCGCACCTCCAGCGGCAGGCGGATTTCGGTCAGCGGCGGCGGGATGGGCGTGATGGGCTTCAGGCGCGGGGTGGGGAAAACTGCACGGGGTGTGCGAAAGCCCGGCAGCGTGGCTGTGGCAGAAGGCAGGGGGGCAGGCGGTGCTGAGGCTGTGGCTGAGGGTGTTGGGGTAACCCGTGGAG
>NZ_DAOUBL010000261.1:0-1564 GCF_034432615.1 Bellilinea sp.
CGTGCAAACACGTATGCGCCCGGCAGGCCGACCAGAACGGTCAGGAGAGTGGACAGCGCCGCCTGATAGAATGTAAAAACCAGCGCGCGCAGCAGGCGCTCCCCGGCGGTTGGGCTGAGACCGGTTTGCAGCAACCCCTGACCGGCTACTCCCAAAATCCGGCCGAGCGGCAGGAAGAAGAAAACCAGCAAAAAGACCAGCGGCAGCAGCCACAAAGCCAGCGCCTGCCAGACGGCAGGCGCCGGCGGCTGCCCTTCAGGGGAGCGGCGGGCAGGGGAAGAGGCAGGCAGCAGGCTCACCGTAAGACCGCCTGTGTCCAGGCTTCAATCCATGCTTCGCGCTTTTCGGCGATCAGCGCCGGGTCGAGCGTGGCGGGTTTTGCGGGAATCTGAGCGTAGCGCACAAATTCCTGCGGCAATTGTGCCTTGCGGTTGACGGGGAAGACGAACATCTGCAGGGGCAGGTCTTCCTGAAACCGCACATCCAGCATGAAGTCCACAAACTTCTCGGCCAGCGCCCGCTGTTTCGTCCCTTTCAGGATGCCGACAAACTCGATCTGGCGGAAGCACATCCCATCACCCACCAGCGAGGCGGTCGGCGCATCTTCCAGCGGCTGCTCGGCAAAGATGACCTCGGCGGGCGGGCTGGAACCGTAGGAAACCACCATGGGCTGCGGACCGCGCCCGGAGGAGGCGCTGAAGTTGGTGTAATAAGCCGTTTCCCAGTCGTTGACCACCACCACGCCGTTGTCTTTCAATTGCCGCCAGAAATCCAGATAGCCCTCTTCGCCGAAGGCGGCAATCGTTGCCATCAAAAATGCCAGCCCGGGCGAGGAAGTGGCCGGGTTTTCCACCACCAGCAAGCCTTTATACTCCGGCCTGGTCAGGTCGGCCAGACTTTGCGGCAGGGGCAGGTCCTTTTCGGCAAAGTAGGCTTTGTCGTAGTTGATGCACACATCCCCGTAATCCACCGGCAGGGCGCGGTTCTGCGGGTCGAGTTTGAAGGCATCGTCTATCTCTGCCAGCAGGGGTGAGTTATACGGCTCGAAGATGTCCTCACTCAAGGCGCGGGAGAGGAAGGTATTGTCCACCCCGTAAAAGACATCCGCCAGCGGGGCATTTTTCGTGAGGATGGCCTGATTGAGCGCCGAACCGGTATCGCCGGAGGGCAGGAAGGTCAATTTGACGTTGTTCTCCTGTTCAAAGGCGCGAATCACCTCCTCGCTGGCGGCAAAGGAGTCGTGGGTCAATACCCGTAATTCACTCGGGCCGGACGGGGTTGGCTGGGCGCAGGCCGAAAGGGTCAAAATCAGCGCGCTGAACAGCCACACAATACGCGTTATTGGTTTCATGGTACACCTCCAAATCAAAGGTAAAACAGAAATCCAAAAATTTTTCCCGAGTCGGAGGAAGGCGCAGCCGTCTGGGGTGAATCACCCCTCTGAGGACGGGCGGCGGGTGTGCATGCACAGCAGCTTGCCGGTCAACAGGCGGATTTCGGCGCGCTCGGCGGTCATCTCGTTGCTGATGCCGCGCGTGCGGTTGGGACACAGCGTTTCATGGTT
>NZ_DAOUBL010000262.1:0-10863 GCF_034432615.1 Bellilinea sp.
AAACACTTTCAGGCGCACTTCCGGGTGGTTGATGCCGCCCACGCCGTTGACGGCCAGCCGGATGCCGCGCGCAAATAAACCCGGCAGCGCTTCAGCCCCGCCGACCACCGGCACGCCCAGCACTTCGCTGCCCGGGGTTAAGCCGTCATCTACCACTGCTGCCCAGTGATAAGCCCCAACCGCCCGCACCAGTTCAATCAGCGTTTTACCGTGTCCGCCCCCGCCGAACAACACCAGCGCGGTCGGGTCATAATCCATCTGCGGCATTTGAGCGTTGGGTGGTAGCATGTCTTTTTTATATCACATTTTATAAACGCAGGCAGGCCTGCACCGCCAGCCAGAAGATGCGTTCGCGGTCATCGGCGCGTTTGTGCCAGCTGCGGCTGTCCCAGCCCTCCGGCACGACCAGATCGCCGCCGTACACCAGCTGTCCAAGAGTAACCCGGCGAAATTGCGCCACCGCGAAGAAAGCCGCCGCTTCCATTTCGACCACCTGACAGCCTTCTGCCAGACGGCGCGCGCGGCGCGCCACCGTTTCGCGGTAAATGCCGTCGGTTGTCCATGCTTTGGCGAGGCTGTAAGGCATGTTTGCCGCTTCCAGGGTTGCCTGCAAGGCGGCCACCGCTGCCGGGCTGGCGCTCACTTCCCGGCCGGGCGGCAGGTAATGGTACGAAACGCCCTCATCGCGCACCGCGCTGGTCAATATCAGCGGGTGGCCGGCGTCTATCGAATGGTCAATCACCCCGCAGCCGCCGGCAGCGATGAAGCGGTCAACCCCCAGCGCGATGATTTCTTCCAGAAAACCGGCCGAGAGCGGCGCACCCACGCCGGGATGAGCGACCAGCAACGGCTGGCCGTTTTCTTCCAGCACATACAACGGGTTTGGGCCAATTTCCGACTTAAGCCGACCGATGACTTTCAATCGGCCTTTACGGCGCAGGCGGTTAATCACATCCTGAAAAAAGCACAGCACGGCGCGCGGGGGTGCCGCCTGTGATAGTTGGACAGGGTGCGGTTGTAAAATTGCCTGCTCGGTGGGGTCAAATTCGAGGATGGGTGCAGTCGGTTTTTCGTTCACTCCGCCTCCGGTTGAGAAATTTGCCAGTTGATCCATTCAATGTCATCAATGCCTGCAAACCGTTGCTGCATGATGGCCATGGCCTGCGGGTTATTGTCAATCAGGATGAAGCGCCGGCCCAGTTCCAGCGCCGCCGCGCCGGTGGTGCCGCTGCCGGCAAAGAAATCCAGCACCAGCCCGCCGGGTGTGGAAGAAGCCTGAAGGATGCGCCGCAGGATGCCGAGTGGTTTTTGGGTGGGGTAGCCGGTCTTTTCCTTGCCGTTGGTCGGTACGATGGTATGCCACCAGGTATCGGTTGGCAGTTTGCCGCGCGCGGCCTTTTCTGCGCCCACCAGTCCCGGCGCCATGTAAGGGATGCGCTCGATTTTCTCGACATTGAAAATATAATGGCGCGGGTCACGGGCATACCAGAGGATGTTATCGTGCTTGGGGGGCCATTTGCGGCGAGTGCGCCCGCCGTAATCATACGCCCAAATGATCTCGTTGAGGAAGCACTCCCGCCCGAAAATCTGATCGAGCAGCACTTTGCAGTAATGCACCTCGCGGTAGTCAATGTGAAAGTACAAACTGCCGTTGGGCTGCAGCAGGCGGTAGGCTTCGCGCAGGCGGGGTTCCAGAAAGGCCAGATAGTCATCAAAAATATCCGCATACGAATGGGAACCAAGCCGTACCGTACGGTAACGCCGCCCGCCAAAACCAACCCGATCGCCGCTGCCGTCGCTTTGCGTGCGCAGGCGGACGCGCTGCTGTACCCGCCCGGTGTTGAAAGGCGGGTCAATGTAGATCAATTCCACGCTGCCTGAAGGGAGCGACTGCAGAATGGGCAGGTTATCGCCAAAATAAATGCGGTTGGAGGGCATAGCCTAATTTTACCCTTAGTTCGCCGGGAGGATTGTCCGCCTGCCCATTCAGTCAGGAAGAATTTATCCACCAGCCGGAGGTATTTGGGTTTTCATCGCATTACGATGGGAGAGTGGTCAGGTTTGCCTGGAAAGGAAGTACGCATGAATCAACCTCAAATACCTGAAAAATATTCCCTCCCATCCAAAAACCAGTCCTCCCCAGCCCTCCGCTTAAAATCACCCGCTTCACCGGCATGGCGCGGGGCGGCCGGCAGTGTGCTGGCGGCATTTTTACTGATCAGTGCATTGACGGGCTTCTTCCTGTCCCGGCACGGCGGGGCGGGGATCTGGCTGGCGGTTTCAGCCGGTGTGATGGGGTTGGTCACGATTGCGGCAGGTTTGTTGTTTGGGATGGGCATGTTGCTGGGAAAACTGCCGCTCAGGTTTCGGTATGCCCTTCTGGTTGCCCTGTTTTCCGGTGTTGTGCTGGCTTTGTTGAGCCTGCCGCTTTTGCCGGGACTGGCCGTTGTGCTGGCTGCCGTTCTGGTGGGCGCGGCGCTGCTCGGCGGTGGGGCGGTGGGACTGTTGAGCCGGGCATCCGCCAGCCGGAGTCGGCTTCAAAGCGCTCTGTTTGCGGCTGAATTGAGTCTGGGGCTGGTCGTTCTGGTTGGGGTGGGGGTATTTCTTGGCTGGCAGGGCAGCCCCGTACAGTTGCCAGCCCATGCAGGTGAGCAAGCCCCCTCTCCAGTTGAGCCGTTGAATCTGCCCGACCCCGCTCGGCCGGGTGCTTATCCGGTTGCACTGCTTACCTACGGCAGCGGACAGGACAAACTCCGTCAGGAATATGCTCAAGGGGCTGCCTTGCTGACCCCCAGCGTGGACGCTTCGCTTTTACTGGAGGGCTGGTCAAGCCTGCGCACGGCTTACTGGGGCTTTTCCCCCGCCGAACTCCCTCTGAATGGCCGGGTGTGGTATCCGCAGGCGGAGGGTCGTTTTCCGCTGGTGATTGCCGTACATGGAAATCATCCGATGGAAGAGACCTCGGAAAGTGGTTACGACTATTTAGGGGAATTGCTGGCTTCGCGCGGCTTTATTTTTGTGGCGGTGGATGAGAATTTTCTCAACATTTCAGCGTGGGGCGATGTGCTGTTCTTTAACCGTTTGGAAGGGGAATCGGATGCGCGCGGCTGGCTGGTGCTGGAACATCTGCGCCTGTGGCAATCATGGAACGAACAGCCCGGTAACCCGTTTTACCAGCGGGTTGACCTGAATCAGATTGCCCTGCTGGGACATTCCCGCGGCGGGGAAGCCATTGTCATTGCTGCGGCTTTCAATCGTCTTTCCCATTATCCCGATAACGCCGCCCTGTCCTTCGATTACGGGTTCAAGATTCGCTCGCTGATTGCACTGGCGCCGGCCGATGGGCAGTATCAACCCGGCGGACTGCCGACTCCGCTGCAGGATGTCAATTACCTGCTGCTGCACGGTTCGCACGATATGGACGTGCTGACGATGATGGGCGCGGCGCCGTTTGAGCGGTTAACCTTCAGCGGGCAGGATGACTTTTTCAAGTCAGCCGTTTACATTTATGGCGCCAATCATGGGCAGTTTAACAGTGTGTGGGGCAACAAGGACATTGCAGAACCCATCCCCCGTCTGTATAACCTGCGACAGTTGCTTCCACAAACCGAACAACAACGCATTGCTCAGGTGCTGATCAGTGCATTTCTGGAAGATACCCTGCGCGGGGAAAGGGCTTATCGGCCATTGTTTCAAGACCTGCGCCGCGGACGGGACTGGCTGCCGGATACGCTTTACCTCTACCAGTATCAGGACAGCCGTACGCTGGCGCTGGCAGATTTCCATGAGGATATTGACCTGACCACTGCCACCCTGCCCGGCGCGGAGCTGAAGGGGAACGACCTGACCCGTTGGCGTGAACAAGTCGTACAGGGAAAGTGGGGAGGTTTTGGTTTCAAAGCGGTTTATCTGGGCTGGGACGCTGCCTCATTTTCTCCCGCCAGTTATACCCTTTTCCTGCCGGATGGCGGGCTTTCCCTACCGGATGAGCCTGTATTATCGCTTTCGCTGGCAGATGCCAACGAATCGCCGCAGCCGGAGGGGCAGTCCGCCGGGCGGCAGTCGGGTGAGGTGCAGCCAGTGGATTTCAGTATTGAGGTATTCGACCGGCAGGGAAACACAGCGCGCCTGCCGCTCAGCCGCTATGCCCTGCTTCAGCCGCAAATCCGCGGAATTTTTGCCAAAGCAGCCTTCATGCACGCCACGCCGCTCTCCGAACCGATTTTTCAAACCTTTGACTTCCCGCTGGGGTGGTTTGTGGAAGTTAACCCGCTGCTGGATTTGAACGCGCTTGCCGGTGTGCGGCTGGTGTTCGACCGCACGCCGGCCGGGGTGATTGCAGTCAATCACATTAGCGTGCGTTGAAATCACCTTGAGATAAGAAATGTCAGTTTGGGATAAATCCTTTTTGCATCCGATTTCAGAATTCGGCCCCCTCCTGCGCCTCCCCCAATATTGCAGAAGCGATATTGGGGGAGGTGGAAGGGTGTCCATTTCGCTGCTCACCAAGGGTTGTGCTTATCCCGAACCCACGTTAAGAAACAAAGAAGGAAAGATGGATGCACCTTTAGAGAAGTTTTCAGGCAAACCTGTCCATTCGTCCAGTTTTGATCGGCCATTTGGCGGGTATTCGGGCTTCATAAAGCAAAAAAGGGAACAAGACGGTATGTAAATTCGTCTACCGTCCATAATTTCGAACAAGGAGAAAAAAATGAATGACAAATTTTTTGGTAACCGTGTTTTTTCGATGATTCTGCTGTTGATATTGGGGATGATGTTCAGTGCCTGCAGCGGTTTGAGTGCAGCAGCATCTGAAGCAGGCTCGCTCCCTCCGCAGAATAGCCCTGAAACAATCGTGTACAAAGAGTTTGCCCTGCCCGGCCCTGTTGCCGTGCGATTTGAATTGCCGGAAGGCTGGGACTGGTGGGGTAATGGCGGCAGTCTATCCCCAAACGACGGCAAAACTTTGGCAGGTGTGACAGCGGCTTGGATTAAACCGGGGCAGGATGCAGAGACCCGGTTGTACAACGAAGGGGCATCGGTATTGGAAAAGACGGATGTCAAGGTCGGTGAAGTGGAAACCCACCGCTACATTGTCGAAGAAACCTTTACCAATGCGGCTACCGGTGAGGTCTTTGATCGCAAATTCAGAATGATTTATGCCTTTCCATCTCCTGAAGGAGACATGATCGTCGGTGTGTTTGTCGCGGATACAAGTGTGGAAGAATTGGAAGCACTTTCTTCGGTGGCAGAACACATGCTCATCAGTTTGAAATGGGATGAATGAACGACTTAAAAAGGTGGAAGGGATAGGCATTACCTGCCATTAAACTCCCACACCGAAATATCCACACAGGGACAGGATCAGCCCGGATGCTCCTGTCCCTGTTATTTATTTTCAGCATGTTGGGCATGGATGATTTCCTCCAACAGGCGCACGCGTTCGGTGAGGCGCACCTGATTGGAATTGAGCCGTCCGGCAATAAAAAGCAGCGCCGCAACTGCCGTCATCAGCAGCGCCAGCACAATTCCGCCGTTGATCAGCGCCGACTGCAAGGGGCGGATGATCAGGTTGGCCAGTTCGCCTAAACCGAACATCTGGAAGAAGATTTGATTGGCGGGCAGTGCGCTGGCTGCCCCGATCAGAGAAATCAGCACGAGAATCGCCAGCGCCAGAATCAGCCCGGCAAAGCCATACAGGATCACACTGATCCAGTTTGTTTTTGATTTTTCAGCATTCATTACCAGCCTCACAGGGAAAGAATCACGTCCGTACGGTGAATGGGGTGTAACACCGAGTTTATCACAGATGGAGCGCAGCACGCTTCTGGATTCGCTTCCGGCGGGAAATTGAACGGGTATTTGGATTGACACGCCGCGAATAAAATCATATACTCTAAATAGCCTATTAATGGATGGTAAAAAACATCTAATTGGAGTATAAAATGCAGGCACTCCCTCCAACTTCCCCGCTTCGTTTGATCATCCGGAAGGTTCGGCGAGTCTATCGCCCGTTCCTGATTCGGCCGGCACATGCCTACTTCTTCCCGGCTTTGCTGCGGGCTGTTCCCCGTCGGCTGCGGATTGCCCGATTGCAGGAAGAACAGGACAATGATTTGTCCACTGCGCTTCCCATCTCACCCGATTCCCATCGTTTTCCCCTGTAAACTTCCATGCCCGAACCCGAAAAGGTCACCATCAATCTGAGTGTGGTGGATTTGGGTCAGATTGATGTGCTGGTGGAGGAAGGTTACTATTCCAGTCGTACTGACTTTTTACGCACGGCTGCCCGCGCCCAACTGGAAAAACAGAGCGAGGCGCTGAATCAAATTGTGCGCCGGCGGGGGTTGACCATTGGGGTTGTCCACTTGAACCGTGCCGAGCTGGAAGAGCATTTTCAAAAGGGGGAAAGCCTGGATGTGCGGGTGGTCGGAATGCTGGCAATTGATGCAGAAGTACCGCCGCAGCTGGCTGCGGCGGTGATTCGCAATCTTCAAGTGTATGGGGTGGTACGCGCCACTCGTGCCGTGCGGGCGGCACTGGGAATCAAGGAACGGCGCAGTCCGGCAGATTAGGGTTGCGCTTAAGCCACGGCTTTTGTTCTGGCAATTCGCTCTAAAACATCTCCCAATTGTTTCAATTCCCGTTCGGTGTTGTAATGGACTGCCCCGACCCGTACCATGCCGCCTTTATCTTCCACTCCCAATCGTTCGGTAACCGCCAGGGCGTAATAATTGCCGTCCCACACATAAATATCTTCGCGGCCCAACTGGACGGCAACCTCGCGCGGATGCTGTCCATTCAAGCGGAAGGCGAAGGTCGGCACGCGGTCTTTGATGCGGCGCGGGTCGCTCAAGCCGTAGAGCGTCAAACCGCGGATGCTTTTCAACACATCCAGCAGGTTGCGGCTCAGGCGGTATTCATAAGCGCGAATGGCAGCCATGGCCTGTTTCAGTCGCATGCGCCGCCCTTTGTAGTGCGGGCTGAGATCCTTGCTGAATTCTCCGCCAAAGGTTTCGCCCAGCCATTCCAGATATTCCATTGTCCCCAGAACGCCGGCAATGCCTTCGTGGTTTTGGGTGCCGGTTTCAAATTTGCCGGGGGGTGTATTGGATGCCGGGCGCACCTTATAGGCAAACAGGCTGTCGAGCAAATCGTAACGGCCGTAGAGGATGCCGGCGTGCGGGCCGAAAAGCTTGTACGAAGAGGCTACCAGAAAGTCGCAGCCGAGTGCCTGCACATCGATTGGCCCGTGGGCGGCGTATTGGACGGCGTCCACATACACCAGCGCGCCGGCGGCATGCGCCATGGGGATGATTTCTTCCAGCGGATTGATGGTGCCCAGCGCATTGGAGGCATAACCGACCGCCAGCAGACGCGGTTTTTCTTCCAGCGCAGCCTGCAGGTCATCCAGGTCCAGCGTGCCGTCCTCGGGATGAAAATCCACCCAGCGTACGCGCACGCCGCGATCTTCGGCAGCCAGTACCCACGGGGTGATGTTGGCATCGTGATCCAGCCGGGTGACCACGATGGTATCGCCCTCTTTCCATGTGCGCGCCAGCGAACGGCTGATGTGCAGGGTCAGGCTGGTCATGTTGTTGCCAAAGACAATTTCCTCAGGGCGGGCAGCATTGTAAAAATCGGCCATGGCGGCGTGGGCAGCGTCCAGAATCCGATCCGACTCCTGGCTGGTTCGAAAAGCCCCGCCGTGGTTGGCGTTGGAGGTGGTCAGGTACTGTTCCATTCGCTCCAGGGCTGAAAGGGCGATCTGCGTTCCGCCGGGGTTATCCAAAAAGATGGCACCGCTTTGCAGCGCGGGGAAGCGGTTGCGGATGATGGAACTTTCCAGGGTCATAGGCTTGTTCTCCTTTGGCGGCGGTTTTCAAAGATTATACGCCAGTTTTGTGGGTGCGTTGATCTTCTTGCGTTTGTATTTTGGGATAGAGTATAATCCAATTAAACGATCGGTAAGCAA
Organism: Bellilinea sp.; assembly: GCF_034432615.1. GTDB lineage: Bacteria > Chloroflexota > Anaerolineae > Anaerolineales > Anaerolineaceae > Bellilinea. The sequence continues at coordinate 7,976 of NZ_DAOUBL010000262.1, forward strand.
AAATCCTGACAGGAGGAATTTTCATGTCCACCCTCAATCTGATCCTGCAGAGCCTGCATAACCTCACCCGCTGGGCTTTGGTCATTCTTGGCGTGATTGTTATTGTGCGCGGATTCACCGGCTGGCTGCGCGGTCGGCGTTTCAATAAAGACGACAATCGCTTTGGCCTGCTTTACACCTCATTTTTTGATGTTCAACTTTTGCTGGGTTTAATCCTGTACTTCTCCAAAGGCTGGTTCGGGGTGCTGACGGCCGATTTTGCGGCGGCCATGCGCGCTGCCGGCACCCGCTTTTTTGCCATTGAACATTTTTTGCTGATGTTCATTGCGCTGGTGGTGGCCCATGTGGTGCGCACCCGCTCCCGCAAAGCCGCCAGCGATGTACTCAAGCACCGCTGGGCGGCGCTGGGCTACCTGCTTTCCTTTGTGTTGATGCTGGCAGCCATTCCATGGCCTTTCCTCGAATACGGGCGGCCATGGCTGCGTCTTTTCGGTTTGCAGTTTTAAGCGATCAATCCAGTTCCAGCTCTGCCACCGAACCCACCACCCGTTGGGGCTGGTAGGGATAGGCAGAAATCATATCGCGGCTGGTGACTCCGCTCAGCACCAGAATCGTACCCATGCCGCTTTGGATGCCAGCGAGAATATCGGTGTCCATGCGATCACCAATCATAATGGTATTTTCGCTGTGGACGCCAAGGTAGTTGAGGGCGGCGCGCATCATAAACGGGTTGGGTTTTCCCACAAAGAAGGGCGTTTTGCCGGTGGCTTTTTCGATCAGGGCAGCCATGGCGCCGCAGGCAGGTACAATCCCTTCTTCGGTGGGGCCGGTTGCATCCGGGTTGGTGGCCACAAAACGCGCGCCGGCGTTGATCAGCCGCACCGCTCTGGTGATTTGGGCAAAACTGTAGTTGAAGGTTTCCCCCAAAACCACGTAATCGGGGTCGAACTCGGTTTGAATGTAACCCACCTCGTGCAGTGCCACCTGCAGACCGCTTTCGCCGATCACAAAGGCTTTGCCGCCCGGCATTTGGGCATGCAAAAAACGGGCGGTTGCCATAGCGCAGGTGAAGATCGAGTCTTTGTCAATATCCAGTCCCATGTTCTGCAGGCGGTGCGAGAGATCAGAAGGAGTCCAGATCGGGTTATTGGTCAGCACCAGAAACTTAATCTTTTTGGCACGCAGACGGGCAATGAATTCATCCGCACCGGGGATGATCTTTTGCCCGCTGATCAACACGCCGTCCATATCAATCAAATAGTTTACTTTTGGCATGGCTGCTCCTTGGAATAAGGAAATGGTCTTGCCGAGTTAAATTATAGCCCGTACTCGCCCGATAACGTTGATTCTTGACCGATTAATAACCGGATCATAACAAATCGCCTGTATCGGGTTAAATGTTAAAGCGGATGTTGATAATATCGCCGTCTTTGACGATGTATTCTTTGCCTTCCAGGCGCAGCTTGCCTTTGGCACGCGCCTCGCTCATTCCGCCCAGTGCGATCAAATCGTCGTAGGTAATGACTTCGGCGCGGATGAAACCTTTTTGCAGATCGGTGTGGATTTCGCCGGCAGCTTCCGGGGCGGTTGCACCGCGCCGCACCGTCCAGGCGCGCACTTCGTCCGGGCCGACGGTAAAGAAGGACTGCAAGCCAAGCAGGTCATAAGAAAGGCGGATCATCCGGTTGAGGCTGGGTTCGCTGATGCCGTATTCTGCCATGAACAGGGCGGCATCTTCCGGCGGCAGTTGGGCAATTTCCATTTCCAGTTTTGCCTGTAGCGCCACAACCTGACTGTGGCGGTGGGGGTATTCCAATGCCGGGGCGGTCTGTCCCTCGGAAAGATTCAGCACCACCAGCACCGGTTTGCGGCTGAGGAAGCCAAAACCAGAGAGCAGTTTTTCCTCGTCCGCTTCGATATCCACATCGCGCAACGGAATTTCCTGACTGAGTGCCTGATGCAGCCGCTCGAACAGGGCAATTTCGCGTTCAATTGCCGAACGATCCCTTCCGCCGCCTTTTTTGCGTTCTTCCGCCAGGCGTTCCAGTTTGCGCTCGACGGCGATCAGGTCGTTGAGCACAAATTCGGCATCCATGGCTGCCAGATCGCGCTCAGGATTCACACTGCCTTGCGGGTGGGGTACATTTTCATCCTCAAAAACACGGACGACGTGAATGAAACCGTCCATTTGGGTCAGCTGATTGAGCAGCGTGCCGGAGATGCCGCTTTTGCCCGCCGAGCCATCCAGTCCGGCAATATCGGCGTAGGTAACTTTGGCGTAAATGGTCTTTTTTGGGTTGAACATTTTGGAAAGTACATCTACGCGTGGATCCGGCACATCCACCACGGCGGTGTGGATTTCGATTTTGCCGGTGGCAACGCCGGTAGGCTGATTGCCGCGGGTGAGGGCATTAAACAGGGTGGTCTTTCCCGATTGAGGTAATCCGATGATTCCCAAACGCATGATGGTTTGAAACCTTGACCCTTCCGAAGAATTTTGATATATTTCAGGTTAGATCACGCCGAAGTGGCGGAACTGGCAGACGCGCACGACTCAAAATCGTGTACCCTCCGGGTATGTGGGTTCGATTCCCACCTTCGGCACTGCTGATTATATCACGCTGCGCGCCGCACCTGACTGCGGCGCTGGTTTCTTAAAAATCATCCCGGCACAGCCTTTGAGGAGAACCTCATGTCACCAGAACTCAATGACCTGATTCAGTGGGCGCGCGAGGCGGGAAGTTTGCTGCGCCAGCGCTTTGGAGGTGATCATTCCATCCGCTTCAAAGGCAGCACCGATATTGTCACTGAAGCCGATCACCAATCCGAGGCCCTGCTGATGGAGCGCATCCTCAGCCGTTTTCCCGATCACACCATCATCACCGAAG
>NZ_DAOUBL010000263.1:0-4944 GCF_034432615.1 Bellilinea sp.
AATCGGCGTCCGCCCGATGAAATTGACCACCACCGGCTTGCCCGCTTTCCGCGCCACCCGCAAAACCTCATCAGCAACTTTGGGGGAAGGCGGTTTGGAAACCAGCACAATCACTTTTGTGTCTGGATCGCGGCTGAGAGCATCCAACCCCATCAAGAAGGTTACACCGCCAACCTTTTCGGAAAGGTCACGTCCGCCGGTGCCAATTCCAAAGGTCATTCCGCCGCCCAATTGATCAATCCGCGAAGCGACTTGCTGTAAGCCGGTACCGGCGGCGGCTACCACCCCAATCGGTCCACGGCGCACTTTGTTCGCAAACCCAAGGCCAATCCCGTTGATCATTGCCGTGCCGCAATCGGGTCCCATCACCAGCAACCCTTTTTGCGCAGCCTCTGCTTTTAAAGAAATTTCCTCTTCAACGGAAACATTATCGCTGAAGAGGAACACATGCTTGTTGAGGCGCAAGGCTTCGCGGGCAACGCCGGCAGCATAACGCCCGGCCACCGAAATCAGCACCCAGTTGGCATCCGGCATCATGCCTTGGGCGCCTTCCAGACTGCGCGGGCGGTAATCCTGTTGAATGCTGGATTTGCGCGCGGTGAGCAATTCATCCACCCGCATCAAGGCATCATTGACGGCGCGTTCTTCGCCAGCCCGCACCACAATCACCAGATCATTTTCTTTGGCCTGTTCCACTTCCGGGGTAATCAAATTCACTCGCGCCAGTAATTCTTTATTGGTCGGCGTTCCCATAATTACGCCAGCGTCTTCCACACCCGGTAAATCAGCCAGTGAACGCTGTAATTGCATCAGAACCGCTGAGTCGTAGTAAACACCGCTGCGAACTTCGGCTTTAATCACACTCATCGTTTACTCCTTCTTGTGAGATAAATCAAAATAACCGAAGGGAAAAGATTTCCCGCCGGTTGATTTTCGAATGGTGGATAAAGGTGAAAATCCATTTTCGGCTGATGCCTGAAAAGGAATTGCCTTTCGGTATCGGATTGGGATATGCAATTGGTTCGGTTTTGTTCGGGTAAAGCGGATTGCGGCTGAAACCCGGCCGTAACAAGAATTGTTGGACAACTGACAATTTGAGTATATCACTTTAGAAAATCAGAGTCAATCCGCACAAATTCCACCAGCAAATCCATTCCTGCCGGCTTGACCCCTGCTATGACGGGTCAAGCCGGCCTCCATTAGCGATTCTTAGAGTTCAAGATTTTCCGGCACGCGCAGTACAGCGTTTGCCTTGCGCACTTCTTCCGGCACATCGAAATTCAGGTCGTTGCCGACCGCATCTACCAGATATTGCTTGAGCTGAATATTCCAGTGGTCCTGATTGACATAGAAGACCTTGGCGCCGCCAAGCTCGTGCTGATATTCCGGCCACGGTTTGGTGGGTTGCGCCATCGCCAGTCCGGCCATACGCCAGCCGTTGTAACTCTCAAAAGTGGACCACCACTCCTTAGCCTTGCAGATTTCCATGGCGTAGTAGGTCTTGGCATAGTACATTGCCCAGCCTACCCGACCGCGGCGCGAGAAAGCCATGGTGTGCAGGCTGATCGCCAGGTCTTTGTTCCAGAAACGCCCGTTGGCAAAACCGACGAACTCACCGTCAATTAAACCCAGGATGGTGAAGGCATCCTTAATGCGTTTGCGTTTGACCGCCAGAATTTCCCCATAAACACGCACGCCCACAATATCGTAAAAATCTTTCTCAACCTTCATCACCCGCTCCATGAAACCGAGCAAAGTGGGGATATCGTCCTCAGTCATAGAGCGCAGATAGAGCGTGCGGCCGTCTTTGAGCTGGAAGGTGGCTTCCGGCCAGGGCGGCAGCTGCATGGGATAACCCTGTAAAATGGCTTCCACCTCGCCAATATCAATTGTCAACGTATCCACGGAAACGGGGGTTGGGGGAGTAAGTTTCATTTGATTTGCTCCTTGTAAATTTGGGGATTAATGGAAGGTTTCCAGTCCTCCAGGCAGGGATGATGCACCCGAGAGGAATGGAAACAAAACAACCCGCACGGCTTTTAAGCCTGCTGGACGGGTCTTACAACTAAATTTTTGGGATGAAGATGGTAATACCGTATGAAACTGCAGGGTGAAGTACTTTTATTATAGTGAATTCAAAAAACCCAGTCAATAACACTTGTAATTTTAGCGGCGGATAATTGTCATACAAATTGTCGGCTATGCAGAATCTTCAAGGCCGGCCTTGTGCCAGTTGACCCTCGATGATTTCGCTCAAATAATCCAGCGCAGGCGGCCCAATGATTTTCTTGCCGTTCACCCAGAAGGCCGGGGTAACACTGAAACCATATTCACCTGCCCGCCGCATGTCGAATTCCACTTTGCGGCGCATGTGATCTTCATCGAGGCAGCGATTAAATTTTTCCACATCCAGCCCAAGCCGAACAGCGTAATTTTTGAGAGCCTCCACCCCCAACCCTTCTTCCTGTTCAAACAGAAGATCATGATATTCCCAAAACCTCCCCTGATTGTGAGCGCACTGCCCGGCTTCTGCTGCTTTGATGGAGGCGGTGCTGCGTCTCGCATTGTCCCGCCAGACAAACCGTACCTGATCCGGGTAACGGGCCAGTAGTCCCTGCCGCACCTGCGCCTGGTGCCACAACCGGCAGGCCTCGCAGGCATAATCGCCGTATTCGATCAAAACGATCGGCGCATCGGGATTGCCCAAATATGGGTCATCCAGCAGGCGCTGCTCGGCCACCTCCGGATAATTCGGTCTGGGCAACAACCACACCAACAGCAGCAGACCGCCAATCAAAACGGCTACCGCAATCTGAGGACGGAGATTCATACCCTTATTTGGATTGGATGACATGGTAATGTTCCTTACAAATCAACTTCTTTACTGGTTGGATACTCCACCCATCCGATTTCTTACTTTTTCTATTTTGGTGAAAAAAAAACGAATGGACGACTATTGACAAATTGAACATCGTATATAAAATTATACCTAAGTCCAAATAATTGAACAAAAAAATAATGAAAAACGATTCGCTGGTTACTACCGCCGAACGCACACTCAAACTGGTGGAATTGTTCCTCAGCCACCCGGAAGGCCTCACCCCCCAGGAAATTTTGCCCCAGTTGGGAATTTCACGCGGGGCTTTGTTCCTCTTGCTGCGCACCCTGAAAAACGCCGGTTACCTTGAACAAAGCGAGCCCCGCGGGCGTTACCGTGCCGGTGCGCGTCTGACAGTCTGGCGCACCACCAGCAGCGAGTTCCACCAAAACCTGATGGACGCATTTTACCAGGAAGCCCGTCACCACCCCTGTCCAGAAACCCTGCTCATCACGGTCCCGGCCGCTCAGGGAGTGTTGAACCTGGCGCAGGTGGAAAGCCGTCAAACCGTGCGCAGCGCCTATCCCGTTGGCGACGTGATCAAAACCCCCAACGCTGCCGAGGATTTATTCCAATCTCCGCCGGCTGCCGCAGTCGTGCGCAACGGTTACTCTCTGAAAGGTTCAACCGAAACCATCGAACTGGCCCTGCCCGTCTGCCCGGATGGTGTTCATCCGCAGGCCGCTCTGCTGCTGAGTGCACCGGCCTTTCGCTGGAGGGAAGAAAACCTGCTGGCGGAATGGCTGGGCGAGCTGCGCGAGCTGGCCGCCCGCCTTTCCTATCGGCTTGGGGCAATCACCTATACACCCTATCAGGTACAACCGCCTAACCAGCTCACCGCTGAAGCTCAATTGACCCTGCAAGAGATCCGCCGCTTTTTACAAGGCCCCTGGACAGCAAGACTGGCCTGCCTGCGTCCTGATGGAAAACCGCACGTCATTCCGGTCTGGCAAGAGTGGGATGGCAAAGCCTTTTACCTGATTGCCTGGCAGGGTTCACTTTGGGCAGAGTACCTGCTCCACAATCCCGAAACCTCGCTCACCATTGATGAACCTTGGCCGCCTTTGCGCCGCGTTTCGGCGCGCGGCAAAGCCGTGCCTCTGCCGCTTGCCAAAGATGACCCGCGCTTAAATGAATTGTTGCAACGCCTGTCCCAAAGATATTTGGGGGAAGCCAGCCTAGCGCCTTCCAGCGATCAGATTCAGCAGGTCTTTCAGATTATCCCCGAGTCCTTGCGCGGCTGGAAGGGTTTACTGACCGCAACCTCACCCAAAAGCGATTCCTCTCTCCCATGAATGTTGAAATCAACGCCCTCAGCCACACCTTTTTTACCCCGCAGCCGCGCCCGGCTTTGCTCAACTTGAATTTGAGCATTCCCAGCGGCCAATTTGTTGCGGTTATCGGGCCGAGTGGTTGCGGCAAATCCACCCTGCTGCGGCTGATCGCCAGCCTGATTCAACCCACGCAGGGCAACATCTGGCTGGATGGGAAGACACCCGCTCAGGCCAATGCCGCCCGTCAGGTAGCCTGGATGGCCCAAAGCCCGGCGCTACTCCCGTGGCTGACCGCCGAGCAGAACATCTCACTGGCGCGCAGGCTGCTGGCAACCCGTCTTAACCATCAGATGAGTGTGGAAGAAGCCTTGCGCCGGGTTGGGCTGCAGCAGGCTGCCCACGCCTACCCTTTCACCCTCTCCGGCGGTATGCAGCAGCGGCTGGCACTGGCACGATTGTTGATTCAAAATGCCGGCCTCTGGCTGATGGATGAACCCTTCGCCGCGCTGGATGAAATCACCCGCGAAAAGCTGACCCGCGAATTACTGGAATTGTGGCAGCCTGCCCAACCCACCGTCCTTTGGGTGACTCACAACATCTATGAAGCTGTGCGGCTGGCCGATCGGGTGATTGTCCTCTCGGCGGCGCCCGGGCAAATCATCGCTGATATACCCGTTGACCTGCCCCATCCGCGCGCAGAGGATAGTATTGTCTTTCAAGCCTTGCTCAAGCAGCTGCGTGCCGCTCTGAATCACAGCAGGGAGGCGGTGGTGTGAAAGTAAAGCGCTTGAA
>NZ_DAOUBL010000264.1:0-5461 GCF_034432615.1 Bellilinea sp.
ATCAAGCCTCAGATAATGATGTTGAATTCAAATTCACGGAAGTCACGGGTGACTGCCTGTAAGGTTTGATGAACCTTGCGGCGCAAATTACGAATGAGATTTTCATCTACCGCTTTTGCTGCAGCTGGTTCAAGCGCCAGCGACCAGAGCCGTCGCAGCCAGCGGCTGGTGCCTTCAATACCACCGCTGCTCCATGGCCCACCCTGATCCCAGCGGGCAAAGAACATCAGGTAAGCACGCACCGTATCGGCTCCGTAGGCCGCCACCAGATTATCCGGCGAAACCACATTGCCGCGGCTCTTTGACATTTTTTCAGAATCCTCGCCCAACACCATACCCTGATTGCGCAACTGCAGCATGGGTTCGTTCCCTTTGGTGATTCCCATATCGCGGCAGGCTTTATGGAAGAAGCGCGTATAAATCAGGTGCATGGTAGCGTGTTCAATTCCACCCGTGTAGGTGTCAACCGGCATCCAGTAGTCATACTCTTTCGGATCAAAGGGACCTTCGTGATACCACGGGCTGAGGTAGCGCAGGTGATACCAGGATGAACACATAAAAGTGTCCATCGTGTCCGTTTCCCGTTCTGCCGTTCCACCGCATTGCGGGCAGGTCGTCAAACGCCAGGTGGGATGCAGTTTCAGCGGGCTTTCGCCGGTTGGTTTCCATTCCACATCCTCAGGGAGCAGCACCGGTAGTTGATCCTCTGGTACCGGTACGATCCCGCAGGTCGGGCAGTAGATCATCGGTATCGGGGCACCCCAGTAGCGTTGACGCGAGATCAGCCAATCGCGCAAGCGGTAATTGACGGCATACTTGCCTTTACCGTTTTGCTCCAACCAGCGGGTGACTTCGGCTTTGGCACGATCACCGGGCGTACCGCTGAATTCAGCCGAGTTGATCATCATCCCATACTCGGCATGGAACAGCACATCCCGGTAAAACTCCACGTTCCACAGCATTTCCATCAATGTGCGCGCAGAACGGACAGCGGGCTGCAATTCTTTGCAGCGCGCCAAAATGCGCGCCTCGGCCTCCGGCGATTCCCATTCCCAAAGACCGTTTTCGAAAATGAAGACCCAGCGCGACCCCACAATTTCGTTCCAGTAACCGCTGTTCAAGTATTCCTTGGCGATATTAAGATAGGAGTCAATCTGACCGGATTGCAGGGTCACAAAAACACCCCGCTCATTCTGCTCAAAGGCAATCCCGGCGCCGCTCAATACTTCCGCAAATCCGGCGCGCATGGAGGCGGCGGGCGCAAAGGATTTTGCCAGCCCGTCCGGTCGGGCAATGACCGGCAAAATGGGCAGGCCGTATTTGAGAGCAAACGCAAAATCCCGTTCATCATGCGCCGGCACGGCCATGATCGCACCGGTACCGTAGGTCATCAGCACATAATCGGCAATCCACACCGGAATACGCCGTCCGTTGACCGGGTTGACCGCATAACCACCGGTGAATACACCCGTTTTGTCCTTATCAGCCGCCTCGCGTTGAATATCGGACTGACGCAGCGTTTGTTGAACATAGGCCTCTACCGCAGGCCGCTGCTCATCCGAAGTCAGCTTGTCCACCAGTGGATGTTCCGGAGCCAGAACCATGAAGGTGGCTCCCCACAGGGTATCCGGCCGGGTGGTAAACACTTCCAGCAAGTCACCATCTTGGGTAGTGAAGTAAACCGCCGCGCCTTCAGAACGTCCGATCCAGTTGGTCTGCAGCGTGCGCACCCGCTCCGGCCAGTCAATTCCATCATAACGCAACAGCTCTTCAGCGTATTGGGTGGTTTTGAAGAACCACTGCTCCAGATTTTTCTTGATAACCGGAGTTCCGCAGCGTTCGCAGTGGCGGTCTTCGCCCCATACCTGTTCACGCGCCAGGGTCGTGTTGCAGTTGGGGCACCAGTCCACGGGTGACATTTTTCGGTATGCGAGCCCATTCTGATACAGCTTCAAGAAGAACCACTGCGTCCAGCGGTAATATTCCGGGTCGGAACTGATTGCCTCACGCCGCCAATCGAACATCGCGCCCATGCTGCGCAGCTGTCGGCGCATATTTTCGATGTTGCGGTAAGTCCACACTTTGGGGTGAATGTTGCGCTGAATGGCAGCATTTTCAGCCGGCAGTCCAAAGGCATCAAAACCAATGGGGAACAACACATTGTACCCCTGCATGCGCATAAAACGAGCGCGGGCATCCGAAGGGGTCATTGCATACCAGTGACCGATGTGCAAATCACCGGAAGGATAAGGAAGCATGGTCAGCGCGTAATGCTTCGGCCTGGAAGGGTCAACATTGGAATGATAGAGACCGTCCTGTTCCCAACGCTGCTGCCACTTACTCTCGATTTCTCCCGGATTGTACGCCGGTATGGGTGATGAGTTCATACCTCTCTCCTGTCTTTGATTAAGCAAAAATCCCTTCATCCAAGCAGGGACGAAGGGTTGCTCCGCGGTACCACCCTGATTGCCCGGAAAGAAATGTTCCCGGCCGCTCAGAACGCGCTAACGGGCGAACCCGGCAACGGCTACTGAAGTTCACCGCTGCGGCCTGCTCAACGAGCCGACAGGCGAGTTCAGCCTCAAGCGCTCCGTTTGCGCTGCGCCGGGCTCACACCAGTTCTCCCGACTCGCTGACGGATGGCTTACTACTCCTGCCATAGCCTTTCAAAAAACGAGCCGTGCCCAAATGCAACAACTCGTTTCTTGAGTGGACCCAGGGGGATTCGAACCCCCGGCCTTCTCAATGCCATTGAGACGCGCTCCCAACTGCGCTATGGGCCCATGCATAATTCTCGATTGTTAAGGAAAACCTGACTGCTTGCTGGGGGGCGCCCCCAGTGGACCTGAGGGGATTCGAACCCCTGACCTCTTCAGTGCGATTGAAGCGCGCTCCCAACTGCGCTACAGGCCCTTTTTTTCGAGGGTGTCTGAATTCTACCCGCAAGCCCTCAGTCTGTCAAGTTTAAATTTTTTCCGCACCCTGTCGCGATCCTCCTATCCCCCTTCAAAACCCAGCCCGCGCTCTTTGAGCGAAACATAATGCCGCCGCCCAATGACCAGATGGTCCAGCACCTGAATATCCAGCAGCCGCCCGGACTGCACAACCGCCCGCGTCAGGGCGATATCCTCCGGACTGGGAGTCGGATCGCCGCTGGGATGATTATGCACCACCAGAATAGAAGCGGCATTGCGGATGATGGCCGCACGGAACAATTCTCCCACCCGCACCGTTGAAGCATTGAGTGAACCCTGATATAACTTTTCAATGCTGATCACCCGGTTTCGGGTATCGGTCAAGATCACCCACAAATTTTCCTGCACCAGCCCGGCCATTTCATACATCACCAGATCAGCCGCATCTTTGGGAGAATGAATCGCGCGACGGTCATCCTCCTCCTCATCATCGTCATCCCGCAGACGTTTACCCAGCTCAATTGCAGCCTTGATTTGGGCTGCTTTGGCCTCTCCTACACCGTGCTGGGAACATACCTCCTGAAAGCTGGCGCGGCGAAGCCCATTCAACCCACCAAAAGTTTGCAGCAAACGCTGCCCCAGTTGCACCGCATTTTCCCCCGGCAGGCCGGTGCGCAACAAAATTGCCATTAATTCTGCTGTGGAAAGCGCATGAGCGCCAATTTCTGCCAATCGCTCACGCGGCCGTTCGCTGGCTTCTAAATCGGTAATGCGGTAATACGTTCCCTCTTCGCGTGTGTTCTTTCTGCGCTGGCTGAGCATTTTCCCTCCCGCTGGCGTCGTCAATGTATTTCGCAAATTACTATAGCCGATACCCAAAAAACCGGCAAGTTCTGGCGGGAAGGATTAAACCGCTCCCGTGCTATAATTTTTTCATTGGAGTTCAATTTATGGATACTGCCACGCTTGGGAATCTTGCTCTTGTTGCCGCTGCCTTCGCAGCTGCTTTTCTGGCCGCTCTCTGGCTTAGCCTGATTTTATGGACCTATCGGGATATCCGCAGCCGCAGCCGCGACCCGTTGATTCGTATTCTGGCTCTGCTGGTCGTAGGCGTGTTATTCCTGCCCGGGGTACTCATTTACCTCATTTTACGCCCTTCCCGCACTTTGGAAGAAGAATATCAACGCACCCTTGAAGAGGAGGCCTTATTGCAGAACATCGAGGATACGCCGGTCTGTCCCGGTTGTACCCGTCGCATCCAGCCGGATTGGCAAATCTGCCCGAATTGTCATACCCGCTTGAAAAAAATTTGTCATCACTGCGGAAAGTTAATGGAGCTTTCGTGGAATTTATGTCCGTACTGCGGCACACCTGCCCCGGGAATGCGCCGCGAAGCCGTCAGCATAGAGGATGCACTCCAGCACTTGCCTCTGGAAGAAATTGAGGAAAACCGTCCTGCATCCCCAAGCCTGTCAGGGGGAATGCCCTTTTCAGCCCCCAACGCGGAGGACGCCGAATTTCGCAAAGATAAAGAATAACCTCAATGCTGTATGGGGTTGATCCCCTTTATATGGAATTGTTTTGTCGGGGTCAAGGTATAATTTGATTATGCAAATTTATCCGCTGCAACCTGTTGATTATCTGGTAATTGGACATTTAACCCGTGACCTGACCCCGGAAGGGCCACGCTTAGGCGGAACTGCCGCCTATTCGGGATTGACTGCCCGCGCTCTCGGGCTGAAAGTAGGAGTGGTTACCGCCTGCGACCCGGATTTACCCCTTTTTGAACTTGAAGAGCTGGCCCTGGCAATTCGCTACAGCGACACAACCACAACATTCGAGAACATTCAAACACCTGCGGGAAGGATTCAGCACGTTTTTCACCCTGCCCCTTCTCTGGATTTAAGCATGGTGCCAGAGGTGTGGCGCAATACCCCCATTGTTCATCTTGGTCCGGTGCTGCAAGAGGTTGATCCAAAACTGGCGCGCGCCTTTCCCAATTCTTTTGTTGGGGTTACTCCTCAGGGCTGGTTGCGTGCTGCAAACCGTGATAACCGGGTCACTTTTACGGAATGGCCGGAGGCCCGCTATGTACTGGAGACCGTCAACGCTGCGGTTCTAAGCATGGAAGATGTGCAGGGTAATGAAGACTTAATTGAAGAAATGGTTTCTTCCATTCGCGTACTGGCGGTTACTGAAGGCGCCAGTGGCGCTCGGATTTACTGGAACGGCGACGTGCGTTATTTTCGCGCACCCGTCACCCAGGAGGTAGATCCAACCGGTGCAGGAGACATTTTTGCTACGGCTTTCTTTATACGCCTTTACCAGACCCGTGATCCATGGGAAGCCGCTCGTTTTGCCACCCAGCTGGCGGCTGCATCGGTAACCCGCCCCGGTTTGATGGCCATTCCCACCCCGGAAGAAGTCCGACAGAATTTGGTTGAAATCCTCCCTTGAGAAGTGAACATGGCCAAAATTTACACTTTTGTCAATCAAAAAGGTGGTGTCGGTAAAACGACTTCGGCAATTTCGCTGGCGGCTTTTCT
>NZ_DAOUBL010000265.1:0-1872 GCF_034432615.1 Bellilinea sp.
GGAAGCCATTACCCTGCTGCGCGGTCAGGAAACGACCTATCAGGCAGTACTGGAAGTCAGCCGGCGTGCCATATCGGCCCTCAGCCTGTTCGATTATCTGCGCTGATCGTGAGGCGCTGTGCCTTCGGGGACACAGGCAGCCATCCTCCAAAAAGGTAAAGGATCCCGGCTATGTTAGTGCTGACCCGACGGGTAGATGAAAGTATTGCGATTGGTGATTCGATCACGGTCACTGTGCTGGCGGTGGAAGGTGACCGCGTCAAACTGGGCATAACAGCTCCGCGTGAAGTGCTGATCTTGCGTCAGGAAGTTGCTGATGCCGTCAAAGAACAGACCCGCTTACAGGAATTGCTGGCAAGCGGCCCGGAGCCGGAATCGTTTGAAGCCTTGCGCAAATTGCTGGCCGATGAGTCGCCCGATCCGCAGCCGGGAGAAGCACCGGAGAGTCCCGACCAGGCATAAAGGCGCCCCTCGTTTATGGAAAATAAAATGCTGACCATCTGTGGTCAGCATTTTTTTATCATGGGTTTGGGATAAGCGCAAAACCCTGTGAGCAGCGAAATGTGTAATTGACCCCCTCACACCTCCCCCAATATCGCAGAAGCGATATTGGGGGAGGCGCAGGAAGGGGCAAAATTCTGAAATCGGATGTATAAAGAGGATTTATCCCGAACTGACGTTTTTTTATTATTTTCATGCGTTCTTTGGCTGTATTTTACGCGCTCTTTACTGAAGCCTTACCGGGCTTGTGTTAATCTTACTCCAGAGCGTATGGATTTTATCTTCAATACGGCGGGTTGCTATGCAAATGGTTTTTGACATCAGCCAAGATGAACTCCCCATTTTTCTGGCGGAGGTGGATGAACACCTTCAAACCCTGGATGAAACGCTGGTGGAGCTGGAACATCGCAGCGGTGATAGCGATTTGCTGCAAAATGCCTTTCGGGCGGCACATACCCTGAAAGGCATGGCGGGCATGATCGGTCACCACCGCATGACCAACCTCACCCACGCGCTGGAAACGGCCTTCGACGGCCTGCGCAAGGGGCAGTACTCGGTCAGTACGGCGTTGATTGACCTGTGCCTGGATGCGGTGGATGGTTTGCGTGCGCTGCGCGATGAGGTGACTCAGGGTTTGCTCAGTGATTATGATCCGCAGCCGTTAATCGAAGCGTTTGCGGATTTCACATCCTCAAACAAGGGTCAAATTTCAAATCAGAGCCGGGTTGAGTCAATCCCTCATGAACCACCTCAGCCTCAACCGATAGAAGCACAATCCAACGGGAAAAAACTGCTCCATATTCAGGCGCAAATTGACCCGCACAGCATCGCATCAGCGGCGCGTGCCTTTCAAATAATGATGGCGCTGCAAGAATTGGGAGAAATTTCGGCGATGCAGCCCAGCCTGGAGCAAATTGAAACCGCCCAACCGGTGCAGACATTTCAGGCACAATTGTTGACGAAGGTCAATGAAGATACCGTAGCGGAAAAACTGGGGCAGATCTCGGAGGTTGAACAAGTTATTGTGCAGGCAGATGGGGCAAGCAAGGCGGTTATTAAGACGGAAGATAAGCCCCAGCCTTCTCGCCCGCACCCATCCGCGGCTGTTGAAAAATCGAATGACCAGCCAGCGGCTGCACCGCTCAACCAGCCGGCCCGCAGCCGTTCCAACGGCAGCGCCGGGCGCGGCGGGGTGGAGATGACCGTACGCACCAGCGTCGAACGGCTGGACAGCCTGATGAATCTGGTGGGTGAGTTGATTACGGACCGCAATCACCTCTTTCAGGTGCGGAACAGACTGGAAGCGCAAGCCCACAACGATCCGCTGGTTGAAAACCTGGCCGAAACGGTAGCCCACATCAGCCGCATCAC